>JACZKR010000377.1 GCA_014859945.1 Paracoccaceae bacterium
GTCTTGCGGATGGCCTCGTCGGCGCTGCCCTCACGCGAGTTCAGGGCCACCGCGATCACCGGCGCGCCGCTGGCCGCCGCGCGCGCCGCCGCCTCGGGCCGGGTCGCTACCACCACCCGCATCTGCCCAGCAGCAAAGGGAACCGCGGCGTCCAGCGCGCCGGTCAGGTCATCGGCAAGAATGGCAAGGGAAATCAGGCTCATGTCCGCGCTGCATGGTTTCACCCACGCTACGCGCTGACCTGTAAACTTGCAATATATTTGTAATGCGCCCGCTAGCGGGGCGCCCAATCCAGCACCGGGCCAGCCGGCACGATGCCCGTCGGGTTCAGCTTGCCGATCGAGTAGTAGCCGCGCTTGATGTGATCAAGGTTCACCGTCCCGGCGACGCCCGGCAGCGCCAGAACCCGGCGCAGATAGCGGCTGAGCAAAGGATAATCCGCGATCCGCCGCAGGTTGCATTTGAAAAGCCCGTGGTAGGCCACGTCAAAGCGCACCAGAGTCACGAAGGCGCGGATGTCGGTTTCGGTGAACCGGTCGCCCAGCAGCCAGTTGCGCCCGTCCGACAGCCGTTCCTCCAGCGCGTCCAGCGCCTGAAACACCTCGGCCACCGCTTCATCATAGGCGACCTGCGTCGTTGCAAAGCCGGCGCGATAGACGCCGTTGTTCAGGCGCGGATAGATGAAGTCGTTCAGCGCCTCGATCTGGTCGGTCAGGTCGTCGGGCCGCAGGTCGGGGCCGCTGGCCAGCGCGCCGAAACCGCGGTTGAACATCTGCAGGATATCGGCGCTTTCGTTTGAAACGATGGTGCCTGTCGCCTTGTCCCACAGCACCGGCACCGTGGCCCGCCCGGTAAAGATCGGGTCGGCGGCGGTGTAGATTTCATGCATGTGGCCGGCACCGTTCACCGCATCGGCCCCTTCGGCAAAGCGCCAGCCCTGCGGCGTCAGCGCGGGTTCGACGACCGAGATGCTGATGGCAGCCTCAAGCCCCTTCAGCTTGCGGGCGATCAGCGTGCGGTGCGCCCAGGGGCAGATCAGCGCGACGTAAAGGTGATAGCGCCCGGCCTCGGCGGCAAAGCCCCCCGTCCCGGTCGGGCCGGGGGCGCCATCGGGCGTGACCCAGTTGCGGAAGCTGGAAATCTGACGGACGAAACCGCCCTTGGCGTCGGTGGCCTGCACCGGCTGCCAGTCTTCGGTCCATTTCCCTTCGATCAGCATGTCAGGCCGCCTTCTGCTGCAGGGTTACCGGCGTGCCCCAGGGGTCGGCAAAGCTGTCGCCACCAGCGCGGGCGGCAATCGCCTGATGCTCGGCCGCGTCGGTCAGCAGCACCAGTTCCGACAGCCCGGTTGAGGGCAGGGCCCGCGGCCCCGCACCCCGGCTGTTCCAGACATTGGCGCCGATGTGGTGATGATAGCCGCCCGAACCAAAGAAGGCCGCGCCCGGATATTGTGCCATCACCGGCAGCCCGATGACATCGCGCCAGAAGGTCGTCGCCTCGGTCACATCACCGGCCTGCAGATGCACATGGCCCACCACGGCGCCTTCGGGGGCGCCCTGCCACGGGCCGGTGGCCGCGTTGGCCAGATCGTTCAGGTCCAGCGCCTCGGTGCCCATCTTCAGCCGCCCGCCGGCGTCAAACCAGCCCAGCCGCGGCCGGTCGGCATAAACTTCGATCCCGTTGCCTTCGGGGTCGGCCAGATAGATCGCCTCGCTGACAAGGTGGTCTGACGCGCCCTGCAACGGCAGCTTGCTGTTGGCGGCGTGAATCAGCCAGGCCCCCAGTGCGGCGCGCGACGGCATCAGGAAAGCGGTGTGAAACAACCCCGCTTCGCGCCGGCCGGCGGGGCGGGCGGCAGGATCGCCGCGCAGTTCCAGCAGAACCCGGTCGCCCGCGCCCAGCCGCACGACTTCGCCATCGGCCGACAGCGGCGTCAGGCCAAGCGTGGTCTGGTAGAAGTTCCGCATCGCAGGCAGGTCGCGCACCGTCAGGGCGACGTGGCCGATCTCGACAGGGGCAGCAGCGGTGGACATGGGCGGCTCCGGAGGGTTGCTGGTGTTGCCCTCAACCTGCGCCCGCCCCGGCCAAAGCGCAATTCCGCATCCCGGCAGAGCGTCCTGCACATCAGGGCACAACCGGCGCTTTGCGCAGTGGCGAAGCTGCGGCATGCTGAGGGCATTTCAGGCAGCATTTGACGGGGGTTTGCGATGGAAGAGGTGGATGTTGTCATCATCGGCGCCGGGGCGGCCGGGCTTGCCGCCGCCAAGGTGCTGCGTGCCACGGGCCGCAGCTTTCGCGTGATCGAGGCGATGGACCGCATCGGGGGCCGGGCCTGGACCACCAGCACCGATTTCGGCGTGCCCTTCGACATCGGCTGCGCCTGGCTGCATGCCGCCGACCGCAATCCCTTCTTCCCCGAGGCGCAGGCGGCGGGCTGGACGCTTTACCATCACGACATGGGGCTGGACCATCTGTGGTTCGGCAACCGGCCCGCCAGCGCCGACGAAATGGCGCGCATGCAGGCCGCCGATGCCACGCTGAACGCCGCCCTTGCCGCCCATGCGGGGGCCGAGGACCGGCTTTCGGCGCTGATCGGCGATTGCCATTGTCTGCGAGCCAATTCCACCTTCGCGGGGCAGATGGATTTCGGCGCCGATGACGATGAAATCTCGATCGCCGATTTCCGCAACGCGGCCGATCTGGACCCGAACTATTTCACCAAGGAAGGTTTCGGCGCGCTGATCCACCGGTGGGGCGCCGATGTGCCGGTGACGCTGTCCACCCCCGTGCGCCGCATTCGCTGGGATGGGCCGGGGGTGGTGGCCGAAACCCCCGCCGGTTCGCTGCGGGCGAAGGTGGCACTGGTCACGGTATCAACCGGCGTGATGCAGTTTGAGGATCTGAGCTTCTTTCCCGCCCTGCCCGACAGCCATCTGGCGGCGATCTTCGACCTGCAGATGGGGCTTCTGACCAAGATCCCCGTGACGCTCAGCGGTACGCGCCTTGGGCTGCGGGCCTTCGACGACCTGCTGATCGAACGGCCGGCGCGGCATGACCTGTTCTTCCTGTGCTTTCCCTTCGATCTTGACCTGATGGTGGGCTTCGTCGGCGGCGATTTCGCATGGGAGATCGAGGCAGCAGGCCCCGCCGCTGCGGTCGATTTTGTGACCGACCGTCTGGCAGACCTCTTCGGCAGCGATGTGCGCCGCCATGTCGGCCACGGCATCATGACCAACTGGGGTGGCGAACGCTGGACGCGCGGCGCCTATGCGGCGGCGCGTCCGGGCCGGGCCGAAGCGCGGGCCGTTCTGGCCCGCCCCGTCGGCGACCGCATCTGGTTTGCCGGTGAGGCGCTGGCCCAGGGCCTGATGCAGACCGCCGCCGGCGCCCGCCTGTCGGGCGAGGCCGCAGCGCGGGCGATCAGTGCCGCCCTGCCGGCGCTCTAACGCAGGTCCTCGGGCAGCAGGTCTTCTGGCATGTTCTGATAGCTGACCGGCCGCAGGAAGCGGCGGATCGCCATGGTCCCGACCGAGGTCGCGCCGAAATTGGTCGAGGCCGGGTAGGGCCCGCCATGCACCATCGCATCGCACACCTCGACGCCGGTCGGATAGCCGTTGGCCAGAACCCGGCCGGCCTTGCGTTCCAGCACCGGCATCAGCCGGCGGGCCAGCGCGCTGTCGCCGGCGTCCAGATGCAGGGTGGCCGTCAGCTGGCCTTCGAAACTGCGGGCGATCTGTACCATTTCCTCGGCATCAGTGGCGGTCACGATCAGCCCCAGCGGCCCGAAGACCTCTTCGCCCAGCACATGATTGCCCAGCCAGTCGGCGCCGCGCACCTGGAACAGCTGCGGCGTGGCCTGCCGGCGGTCGCAGACCTGCGTCAGAAGCTCGCGGACGCCCGGCGCGGCGGCAATACGGTCGCGGCCCTGCACATATGCGGCGGCGATTCCTTCGGTCAGCATCACCTGCGCGCCGGTTGCCGCCAGCGCGGCCTGCGCGGCCTGCGCAAAGGCGGCGGCCTGCGCCTCCAGCACGACGGCGATGCCCGGGTTGGTGCAGAATTGCCCGGCACCCAGTGTCAGGCTGCCGGCCCAGCCCTGCGCAATCGCCGCCCCGCGCGCGGCCACCGCTTCGGGCAGAAGGAACATCGGGTTGACCGAGCCCAACTCGCCAAAGAACGGAATCGGGTCGGGCCGCGCGGCGCACAGGTTGAACAGCGCCCGCCCCCCGGCCAGACTGCCGGTAAAGCCCACGGCGCGGATCAGCGGATGGGTCACCAGCGCCTCGCCCACGGCGCGGTTTCCGCCCTGAATCAGGCTGAAGACGCCGGGATGAACACCGGCGCGGGCGATGGCGGCGTGAACCGCCTCGGCCACAATCTCACCGGTGCCGGGATGGGCGGAATGGCCCTTGACCACCACCGGGCAACCGGCCGCCAGCGCGCTGGCTGTGTCACCCCCGGCGGTCGAGAAGGCGAGCGGAAAGTTCGACGCGCCGAACACCGCCACCGGGCCGATGGGCCGTTGCATCAGCCGGATATCGGGGCGCGGGGCGGGCTGGCGGTCGGGCAGGGCGGCATCATGCCGGCGGTCCAGATAATCGCCCTTGCGGATGTGGCTGGCAAACAGCCGCAACTGTCCGGTCGTCCGCCCGCGTTCGCCCTGAAGCCGGGCAGCGGGAAGGCCGGTTTCCTGACTGCCGATTTCGGTGATGGCTTCGGCCCGCGCCTCAATCTCATCGGCGATCAGGTCAAGGAAGGCCGCGCGTTGGTCCCGCGTGGTCTGGCCATAGCTTTCAAACGCCGCCTCGGCCGCTTCGCAGGCCTCGGCCGTCAGTTCCGCCGTTCCCACCGAAAACGCATGCGCCGGCCCATGCGCCGGGTCCGAGGTGAAGGTGGCAGCAGAGGCAACCCATTTGCCGGCGATCAGATGTTTGCCATGGGGCGTGAAGGTCATCGGAAGGCTCCTTTTCGGCGGCGGAGCCGGGGGTTTCGCACCCCCGGACCCCCGCGGGATATTTGGAGAGAGAGGATGAGGTCAGAAGTGGAAGGGCGCGGTGATCTCGCGCCGGCCCAGTGTCATGGCGTCGGAAACATGAACCATGGGCGCCAGATCGACCTCGCTTTCGCCTTTGGCCACCAGTTCGGCCATGCGGGCATAAAGCGCGGGGTATTCGCCCATGATGGTGTTTTCGCCACCGGCCGGCTGGCCGTCGATTTCCAGCACATTGCCGCCCATCCGCAGCGTCAGGCAGCCGGCGTCGGTATCCACCTCGATGTCCCAGGTCTGCGGGCCTTCCTGCCGCCAGTCGAAATCGGCGGTGACACCGCCCGAAAAGGTCAGGGCCGCCGCGATGGGGGTCTGGCGGTTTTCCGGAAAGGTCAGCGAGGCGGCGGTCAGGTGAACCGGGGCGGGCAGGATATGCGTCAGGATCGACAGCGCGTTGATGCCCGGGTCAAAGACCCCCATCCCGCCGGGTTCGAACACCCAGTTCTGACCGGGATGCCATTTGCGCACATCCTCGCGCCAGGTGATATGGGCGCGCAGCACCCGCCTGTCGGCCAGCCAGGCGCGGGCGGGGGCAACGGCATGGGCCATGCGGCTGTGCCAGGTGGTGTAGAGCGTCAGCCCCCTTTCGGCGGCCAGCGCCTGAAGCGCATGCACCTCGGCCAGCGTGGCGCCGGGGGGCTTTTCCAGCATCACATGGCGCCCGGCCTTCAGCGCCGCCTCGGCATAGGCAAAGCGCGGCACCGGCGGCAGCGCCAGCGAGACGACGGATACATCGGGGCAATCGCGCAGGAAGGCCGCGAAATCGGTAAAGCCGGGCACCCCCGCCACCGAGCCGTGGCGCGAGACGGTTGCGGCCAATTCCCAGTCGGGGCTGGCCTGAATGGCCGGCACATGCTGATCGACCGCGATCTTGCCGATGCCGACAAGGGCAACAGGAAGCGGTAGCGGCATCAGTGCGAATCCCGGCCCACCGGCGCGCCGCGGCAGCCTTTCAGGAAATCAAGGTCGGCCCCGGTATCGGCGCCCTGCACATGTTGCTGATGCAGCCAGGCGTAACCGCTTTCGTATTGCTCATGGAGCGGCTTCCACGCGGCCAGCCGGGCGGCCAGTTCGGCGTCCGAAATGTCCAGATGCAGGCGGCGGTTCGGCACGTCCAGCTCGATGAAGTCGCCGTTCTTCACCACAGCCAGCGGACCGCCGGCCGCCGCCTCGGGCGAGGTGTGCAGGCAGACGGTGCCATAGGCGGTGCCCGACATCCGCGCATCGGAAATGCGCACCATATCGGTGATGCCCTTGCGCAGCACCTTGGGCGGCAGGCCCATGTTGCCCACTTCGGCCATGCCTGGATAGCCCTTTGGCCCGCAGTTCTTCAGGACCATGATGCAGGTCTCGTCAATGTCGAGCGCTTCATCGTTGATCTTGGCCTTGTAGTCGTCGATATCCTCGAACACCACGGCGCGGCCGCGGTGGGTCAGCAGATGCGCCGACGCGGCCGAGGGCTTCAGCACCGCCCCTTTCGGCGCCAGGTTGCCCTTCAGCACCACGATACCGCCCGACTGGGTCAGCGCCTTTTCGGCCGGAAGGATCACGTCATCGTTGTGGTTGGTCACATCCTTGACCTGATCCCACATCGTCTCGCCCGAAACCGTCAGGGCGTCCTTGTGCAGAAGCCCCGCTTCGCCCAGCCGCTTGATGACCACGGGCAGGCCGCCGGCATAGAAGAACTCTTCCATCAGGTACTTGCCCGAAGGCATCAGGTTCACCACCGTCGGCACATCGCGCCCGCAGCGGTCCCAGTCGTCCAGCGTCAGGTCCACCCCCACCCGGCCGGCGATGGCCAGAAGGTGGATCACCGCATTGGTGCTGCCGCCGATGGCGGCGTTGGTGCGGATGGCGTTCTCAAACGCCTCTTTCACCATCACGTCCGAAGGCTTCAGGTCGTCCTTGACCATCTGCACGATGCGGCGGCCCGACATTTGCGCCATGACGCGGCGGCGGCTGTCCACCGCCGGGATCGCGGCATTGCCTGACAGCGCCATGCCCAGCGCCTCGGCCATGCTGGCCATCGTGCTGGCGGTGCCCATGGTGTTGCACGAGCCCGCGCTGCGCGACATGCTGGCTTCGGCTTCGGCGAATTCCTCGGCCGTCATCTCACCGGCCTTCACGGCTTCCGAGAATTTCCACAGATGGGTGCCCGAGCCCACCCGTTCCCCCTTGTAATAGCCGTTCAGCATCGGCCCGCCGGTGACGACGATCGACGGCAGGTCGGTAGAGGCGGCAGCCATCAGCAGGCTGGGCGTGGTCTTGTCGCAGCCCACCAGCAGCACGCAGCCATCCATCGGCTGCCCGCGCATCTGCTCTTCCACCGACATCGCGGCAAGGTTGCGGAACATCATCGCCGTCGGCCGGAACGCACTTTCCGAGGTGGAAAACGCAGGCACCTCTACCGGGAAGCCGCCGGCCTCATACACCCCGCGCTTCACGAATTCGGCCAGCACGTTCAGATGGGCGTTGCAGGGGGTCAGCTCCGACCAGGTGTTCAGGATGCCGATCACCGGGCGGCCGTCGAACAGGTCATGCGGAAAGCCCTGATTCTTCATCCAGCCGCGGTGATAGATCTGGTCGCGGCCGGTGCCGCCGAACCATTCGGTTGAACGCAGCTTGCGGGGCCAGGGGGCGGGCTTGAAGGTCATGATGTCCTCAAAGGGGGCTGACGGCACAGGCTTCGGGCTGGCCGGGGTCTTGGACAAGGGGATTGCTCAGCGGCAGGCCGAAGTCGGCGACCTCGATCTGGAACACATCGCCGGGCCGGGTGGTCACGCCATCGGCAAAAGAAAGCGTGGCCGTGCCGAAGAAATGCACATGCAGATCGCCGGGCTGGCGGAAGATGCCGTATTTGAAATGGTGATGTTCCAGGTTCGCCAGGCTGTGGCTCATGTTCGCCTCACCCGACAGGAACGGCTTTTCCCAGATCACCTTGCCGTCGCGCAGGATGCGGCTTTGGCCTTCGACATGGTCGGGCAGCGGGCCAAGCCGCAGTTCGGGGCCAAAGCTCGCAGGGCGCAGCTTGGAATGCGCCAGCCACAGATAATTCCCCCGCTCGGTCACATGGTCGGAAAACTCGTTGCCCAGGGCGAAGCCAAGGCGGAAGGGCGTGCCATCGGGGCCGATCAGGTAGATGCCCGCAACCTCGGGTTCTTCCCCCGCATCCAGCGCGAAACCCGGCGACACAAGGGCCGCCCCCGGGGCCGTCGCGGCATGGCCGTTGCCCTTGTAGAACCACTCGGGCTGCACCCCCACCGCGCCCGGCGCGGGCCGGCCGCCTTCAAGCCCCATGCGGAACATCTTCATGCTGTCCGTCATCTGCTCGGGGTCGGCCTTGGCATGCATCGCATCGCGCGCCGAGGCCGAGCCGAGATGGGTCAGCCCGGTGCCCGTCAGGTGCATATGCGCGGGGTCGGCATGATCGGCGGGCAGCAGAACCCGGCCCGCCTCCAGAAGGGCAGGCAGATCGACCGCCTCACCCTTGCCGCGCGCGACGGCCTCATCCGCCAGGCTGCGGCCAGCGGCAATCGCCGCTTCGGCCAGTGCGACGACCGACGTGGCCCCGGGCACGACATGCGCCGCAGCGCCCTGGCGCAGCACGACTGCGCGGCTGCCGTCGGAATTGCGGATCTGGGAAAGGAACATGGTCAGCCCTGCTTGCGCTTGTTGTAAACGTCGAAGAACACCGCAGCCAGCAGCACCAGCCCCTTGATGACCTGCTGGTAATCAATGCCGATGCCCAGAATGGACATGCCGTTGTTCATCACCCCCATGATGAAGGCCCCGACTACCGCACCGACGATCTTGCCGGACCCGCCCGACATCGAGGCGCCGCCGATAAAGACGGCCGCGATCACGTCCAGTTCCACGCCAAAGCCCGCCTTGGGCGTCGCGGTGTTCAGCCGCGCGGCAAAGACCAGCCCGCCCAGCGCCGCCAGAAGCCCCATGTTGACGAAGGTCAGGAAGGCCAGCCGCTCGGTCTTGATGCCCGACAGCTTCGATGCCTTTTCATTCCCGCCCAGCGCATAGATGCGCCGGCCCAGCGTGGTGCGCTCGGTCAGGAAGGCGTAGATCACCGTCAGCACCACCATCGAGATCAGCACGTTCGGCAGCCCGCGAAAGCCTGCCAGCTTCCAGATCACGAACATCAGCGCCGCCGCGATGATGGCGTTGCGCGCCCAGAAGAAGGCCGCCGGTTCATCCTCGATGCCGTATTGCGCGTTGCGGGCGCGGGTCTTCAGCCCCATCCAGACCAGCACGCCCACCGCGATCACCCCGGCGGCCAGCGCCAGGATGTTCGGCTTGCCGCTGCCGATCAGGTCGGGGATGAAGCCGTTCGACAGCGCCTGAAAGCTTTTCGGGAAGGGGCCGACCGACTGGCCCTCCAGCAGCCACAGCGACAGGCCGCGAAAGACCAGCATCCCCGCCAGCGTCACGATGAACGAAGGGATGCGCCAGAAGGCCACGAAATAGCCCTGCGCCGCGCCGATCGCCGCGCCTGCCAGCAGGCACAGCGGAATGGCCACCGCCACCGGCAGGCTCCATTCCACCAGCATCACCGCCGCCAGCGCGCCGACAAAACCCATGACCGAGCCGACCGACAGGTCGATATGCCCGGCCACGATGACAAGCAGCATCCCCAGCGCCATGATGATGATATAGCTGTTCTGCAGGAACAGGTTGGTGATGTTGACCGGGCGCAGCAGCACCCCCTCGGTCACGATCTGGAAAAAGACCATGATGGCGATCAGGGCAAACAGAAGCCCGTATTCGCGCATGTGCTTCAGCAGATAGGCAGCAATGCCGCCGCCGGTTGCGTTCGGCTGGTTCATCCGGCTTTCCCCCTCATTCCGTGACGATAAGCGACATGATGCGCTCTTGCGTGGCCTCGGCGGCGGGAAGTTCCCCCACGAAGGCGCCTTCGTTCATGACATAGATCCGGTCGCACATGCCCAGAAGCTCGGGCATCTCGGACGAGATCATCACCACCGCCTTACCTTGCGCGGAAAGCTCGTTGATGATGCCGTAGATTTCATATTTCGCGCCCACGTCGATGCCGCGCGTCGGTTCATCCAGGATCAGCACCTCGGGCCCGGTGAACAGCCATTTCGACAGAACCACCTTCTGCTGGTTGCCGCCCGACAGGTTCATCACTTTCTGGAACACCCCCGGCGTGCGGATGCGCATGGCGCCGCGGTATTTCTCGGCCACCTCGGCTTCGCGGGCGTGGTTGATGACCCCGCGCTGCGACACGCCCGGCAGATTGGCGAGTGAGGTGTTGCGGCAGATGTCTTCTTCCAGGATCAGGCCCAGCGTCTTGCGGTCCTCGGTCACATAGGCCAGCCCCGCCGCAATCGCGCGCGGCACGGTCGAGGTATCGGCCCGCTTGCCGCCCACCGTCACCTCGCCGGAAATCCGGCGGCCATAGCTGTGGCCAAAGACCGACATCGCCAGTTCTGTCCGCCCCGCGCCCATCAGCCCGGCGATGCCCACCACCTCGCCGGCGCGCGCCTGAAGCGAGATGTTGCGGATCACCTGCCGTTCGGCCTGTTCGGGGTGCCAGACGTTCCAGTCCTTGACCTCGAACAGCACCTCGCCCGCCCGCCGCGTCCGGTCGGGATAGCGGTGCGCCATGTCGCGGCCGACCATGTCGCGCACGATGCGGTCTTCGGTGATCGCTTCCGCGCGGGCATCCATCGTGGAAACCGTGGTGCCGTCGCGCAGCACCGTCACGCTGTCGGCCACGCGCCGCACCTCGTTCAGCTTGTGGCTGATGATGATCGAGGTCACGCCCTGCGTCTTCAGTTCCAGAAGCAGGTCCAGAAGCGCCTGACTGTCGGATTCCGAAAGCGCCGCGGTCGGTTCGTCCAGGATCAGCAGGCGCACGTCCTTGGACAGCGCCTTGGCAATCTCGACCAGTTGCTGCTTGCCGACACCCAGACTGTCCACCCGCGCGCCCGGCGGTTCCTTCAGGCCCACCTTGCGCAACAGTGCCTCGGTCTGGCGGAAGGTCTCGGGCCAGTTGATCACGCCGGCCTTGGCGCGCTCATTGCCCAGAAATAGGTTTTCGGCAATCGACAGAAGCGGCACCAGCGCCAGCTCCTGATGGATGATGATGATGCCCTTCTCCTCGCTGTCGCGGATGTCGCGGAAGGCCGCGGGGGCATTGTCATACCAGATTTCGCCGTCATAGCTGCCCGCGGGATAGACCCCCGAAAGCACCTTCATCAAAGTGGATTTTCCGGCGCCGTTTTCGCCCACCAGGGCGTGAATTTCGCCCTTGCGGACCACCAGGTTCACCTGATCCAGCGCCTTGACGCCGGGAAAGGTCTTGGTGATCGAACGCATCTCCAGAAGCGCGGTCATGGCTGGCCCCGTCTTGATCGGTGTGTTGATCGGTCGTGAAGGGCCGCCCGCGCGGGGCGGCCCAGGTGCAACCCGAAGACAGGATTACTTGATCTGGTCGGCGGTGTAATAGCCCGAACCGATCAGGATCTGCTCCCAGTTGGTCGCATCGACCGACACCGGCTCCAGCAGGTAGGACGGAACCACCTTCACGCCGTTGTCATAGGTCTTGGTGTCGTTGATTTCGGGCTCGCCGCCCTTCAGCATCGCATCCACCATGCCGACGGTCACACGCGCCAGTTCGCGGGTGTCCTTGAAGACGGTCGAATACTGCTCGCCCGCCAGGATCGACTTGACCGAGGGAACCTCGGCGTCCTGACCGGTGACGATCGGCATCTTCATGTCGCCCGAGCCATAGCCCACGCCCTTCAGCGACGACAGGATGCCGATGGACAGCCCGTCATAGGGCGACAGCACGCCATGAACGGCCTTGTCGGTGTAATTGGCCGACAGAAGGTTATCCATGCGGGCCTGCGCCACCGCGCCATCCCAGCGCAGCGTGCCCACGGTGTCCATGCCGGTCTGGCCCGAGCCGACGACGATCTCGCCCGAGTCGATCAGCGGCTGCAGCACGCTCATGGCGCCGTCATAGAAGAAGTAGGCGTTGTTGTCGTCGGGGCTGCCGCCGAACAGTTCCACGTTCCACGGCTTCTGGTCGGGGAAGCGTTCCTTCAGGCCGTTCACCAGGCTGGTCGCCTGCTGCACGCCGACCTTGAAGTTGTCGAAGGTGGCGTAATAGTCCACGTTGCCGCTGTCACGGATCAGGCGGTCATAGGCGATGACCTTGATCCCGGCAGCCGCGGCGTTTTCCAGCGCGTTCGACAGGGTGGTGCCGTCAATGGCGGCAATCACCAGCACGTCCACGCCCTTGGTGATCATGTTCTCGATCTGGGCAAGCTGGTTCGGGATATCGTCTTCGGCATACTGCAGGTCGGTCTCATAGCCGGCAGCGGTGAACTGCTCGACCATCGAGTTGCCGTCCGAGATCCAGCGGGCCGAGGATTTGGTCGGCATCGAGATGCCCACGGTTTCGGCACTTGCGCCAAACGCAATGAACGAGGCGCACATCGCCAGCGCCGTGGCGACGGATTTGAATTTCATGTGTCTCTCCCTGGCTTGGACCCTTGTCGGGCCCTCTCCTCCTCGGGCCGCTCGAATCGAAGGGCCCGAGGGTGTTCTATTGCCGGATGACATGCCGGTAAAATTACATTACATGCGTTCTGCATACCAAATTCGGTAACCGTTTATGTTCGCCCTCAAACCCGCCCAGTTGCGCCTGATCGCCGAAATCGCCGGTCACGGGCAGTTGCAGACGGCCGCCAGCGCCGTTGCCATGACCCAGCCCGCCGCCTCACGCATGCTGGCCGAGATCGAGCGCACGGTCGGCGCGCCCCTGTTCCTGCGCCAGCCCAAAGGCATGGAACCGACCGAGATCGGCGCCGTCGTGGTGCGCCGCGCGCGTGCCATGCTGCGCGAAATGCGCAGCCTTGGCGCCGAGGTGCAGGCCATGCGCGAAGGCTTCGGCGGTTCGGTGCGGATCGGCGCCGTCACCGGGCCTGCCGTGGGTTATATCGTGCCCGCCATCCGCCAGCTGAAGCGCGACGCGCCCGAAGCCAGCATCACCGTCGATGTCCTGCCCTCACGCGATCTGCTGCGCCAGTTGTCGGCCGGAGAGCTGGATTTCGCTCTGGCCCGCGTGCTGCCAGAATTCGACAGCCGCCAGTTCGACATCCACCCGATGCGGGATGAAAAGATGGCGCTGATCGCCCGCGCCGGCCACCCGATGGCCCGCGCCCCGGTGGTCACCCTGACGGAACTGGCCGATTATGAATGGATCATGCAGGAACGCGGCGCGCCGATCCGCGAAGCCGCGCTGGAGGCCTTTGGCGCCATTGGCCTGTCAGAGCCGCGCAACATCGTCAACTCGCCCTCGCTTCTGTTCATGATCGCCTATCTTGCCAAGGGCGACGCGGTGGCGGCCATGTCGGAAGAGGTGGCGCTTCTGCTGACCCAGCCGCCCGTCAGCGCCGGTCTGGCCGTGCTGAACCTGCAGCGTGAGGTGCGGGTTTCGCCCTATTTCATGCTCAGCCTGCGGCGGCGGCCCCTTCTGCCGCTGGCCACCCGGCTGCGCGATCTGGTCATCGCCCAGTCCGAAGCGGCGGGTCAGTCTGCCCGGGGCCCGGCCGTTCCCTGAATGCAGAACCCCGACCGCGGGGCCGGGGTTCGCCTTGGTTTCAGAGGGTTCCGCCTATTCGGCCGGAACCTTGGCCGCCTCGTCCGACAGGGGATGCGGTAGGCGCGAGATCATCTCTTTCGGGCAGACCTGCAGGAAGTTCCCGCGCTCAACCTCCCAGTTCGACAGGATGCGCGCGGCCTTGCGGCTGCCGGTTTCCGCCAGATGACGCTCGATCAGGCCCTTCAGCTGTGCCTCCCAATGCGGGTGGCCGATGCCGCAGGCGACAAGGCTTTCGGGGTTCACGAAGTCTTCGGCGGTGCCATCGGGATCGTGGATATAGGCCATGCCGCCCGTCATCCCCGCGCCGAAGTTCGCACCGATGCTGCCCAGGATCACGGCGACACCGCCGGTCATGTATTCGCACCCGTTCGACCCGCAGCCTTCGACCACCACCTTCGCACCCGAGTTGCGCACGGCGAACCGTTCACCCGCGCGGCCCGAGGCGAAAAGGAACCCGTCGGTCGCACCGTAAAGCACGGTGTTGCCGATGATGGTGTTGTCTTCCGCCTTCAGCGGGCTGGCCATCGGCGGCCGCACCGCAATGGTGCCGCCCGACAGGCCCTTGCCGACATAGTCGTTGGCGTCGCCCTGCACCTCGATCTTCAGCCCGTTCACCGCGAAAGCGCCCAGCGACTGCCCGGCATTGCCGGTCAGCTTCACCGTCAGATGGTCGGGCTGCAGGCTGTTGCGCATCCCGAACTTCTTGACGATGTGGCTACTGGCCCGCGTCCCGATGGTCCGCAACGTGTTGCGGACCGCATAGGACAGCTGCATCTTCTCGCCATCCTCGAAGAAGCGCGCTCCGTCGCGGATGATTTCGGCATCCAGCGTATCGGGCACATGGTTGCGCGGCTTCGAGCGGTCGTAGGTGATCTTCTGCATCGAATCGACCGAGATCAGCAGCGGGTTCAGGTCCAGGTCATCCAGATGCGCCGAACCGCGGCTGACCTGGCTCAGAAGGTCGGCCCGGCCGATGATTTCATCCATCGACCGCGCACCGATCTGGGCCAGAATCTCCCGCACTTCCTGGGCGTAGAAGGTGATCAGGTTCACCACCTTGTCTGCCGTGCCGGTGAACTTGGCGCGCAGCTTTTCATCCTGCACGCAGACGCCCACCGGGCAGGTGTTCGACTGGCACTGGCGCACCATGATGCAGCCCATGGCAATCAGCGCGGCGGTGCCGATGCCGTATTCCTCGGCCCCCATCATCGCGGCCATGACGATGTCGCGCCCCGTCCGCAGACCGCCGTCGGTGCGCAGCGTCACCCGCTCACGCAGGTTGTTCATCGCCAGAACCTGATGCGCCTCGGTCAGGCCCATTTCCCACGGCAGACCGGCGTACTTGATGCTGGTGGCAGGAGAGGCCCCGGTGCCGCCGTTGTGGCCGGAAATCAGGATCACGTCTGCCTTGGCCTTGGCCACGCCCGCCGCAATCGTGCCGACGCCCGAGGAAGACACCAGCTTCACCGTCACCTTGGCGCGCGGGTTGATCTGCTTCAGGTCATAGATCAGCTGGGCCAGGTCTTCGATGGAATAGATGTCATGGTGCGGCGGCGGTGAAATCAGCGTCACCCCCGGCGTCGAATGGCGCAGCCGCGCGATCAGCGCCGTCACCTTCATGCCCGGCAATTGCCCGCCCTCGCCGGGCTTGGCGCCCTGCGCGACCTTGATTTCCAGCTCTTCGCAGGCGTTCAGGTATTCCGCCGTCACGCCAAAGCGCCCGGAGGCCACCTGCTTGATCTTGGCCGAAGGGTTGTCGCCGTTCGGCTCCGGCAGGAAATGCGCCGGGTCTTCGCCGCCCTCGCCCGAGTCCGACTTGGCGCCGATCCGGTTCATCGCCACGTTCAGCGTTTTGTGCGCCTCGGGCGACAGGGCGCCCAGCGACATCCCCGGCGTCACGAACCGCTTGCGGATCGAGGTGATGCTTTCCACTTCCTCAATCGGCACCGCTTTGCCCAGCGGCTTGATGTCCAGAAGGTCGCGGATATGGATCGGCGGGTTCGCCCGCATCGCGGCCGAATACTGCTTCCAGATGTCATAGCTCGCCCGGTCGCAGGCCGATTGCAGCATGTGCATGGTCTGCGCTTCCCAGGCGTGCTTTTCGCCCGAGCGGCGCGCCTTGTAGAACCCGCCGATCGGCAGCACATCGGTGCCGCCCAGCCAGCCCTTGGCATGCACCTCTTCGACCTTCAGCTGCAGCCCCTGCAGGCCGATGCCCGAGATGCGGCTGTGCATGCCGGGGAAATACTCGGCCACCATGGCGCGGGACAGGCCCACGGCTTCAAAGTTCAGCCCGCCGCGATAGGATGAGATCACCGAGATGCCCATCTTCGACATGATCTTCAGCAGACCCGCGTCGATGGCCTCACGATACCGCCGCATCGCATCGACCAGCGGCCCGTCCAGAAGGCCCCGGTTGATCCGGTCGGCAATCGAATCCTCGGCCAGATAGGCGTTCACGGTGGTCGCACCGCAGCCGATCAGCACCGCGAAGTAATGCGGGTCGATGCATTCCGCCGACCGCACGTTGATCGAACAGAAGGTCCGCAGCCCCTTGCGCGTCAGCCAGCTGTGCACGGCGCTGGTGGCAAGGATCATCGGCATCGCCCCGCGCGCCGGCCCCTGATGTTCGTCGGTCAGCACAAGCTGCCCGGCCCCCGAACGCACGGCGTCTTCGGCTTCGGCGCGAATACGCTCAAGCCCCTGACGCAGCGCGTCATGATCCGCGCCCGAGGGGAAGGTGCAGTCGATGAACGCCACCTGCGCCCCGAAACGGTCCACCAGCACCTCAAACTCGCCATTGGCGATGAAGGGGCTTTCCAGAACCAGAATCTCGGTCTGGCTGGAGTTTTCGTCCAGCACGTTGCGCAGGTTGCCGAAGCGGGTCTTCAGGCTCATCACCCGGCCTTCGCGCAAGGAGTCGATGGGCGGGTTCGTGACCTGGCTGAAGTTCTGGCGGAAGAAATGGCTCAGCGGCCGGTAAACCGACGACAGCACCGCGGCGGGCGTGTCGTCGCCCATCGAGGCCACCATTTCCTTGCCGTCCTCGGCCATCGGGGCCAGAACCTGCTCCAGTTCCTCAACCGTATAGCCGGCCGCGATCTGCCGCTTGCGCAGTTCGGCGCCGGTGTGCAGCGCCTTTTCCGGCACGTCATGCAGCAGCGCGTTCAGATCGACGATCTTGCCGACCCAGTCGCCATAAGGCTGGCTGGCGGCCAGTTTGTCCTTGATCTGGGTGTCGTGGTAAAGCTTGCCGTTCACCATATCGACGGCAATCATCTGCCCCGGCCCCAGCGCGCCCTTTTCGCGCACGGTGCTTTCGTCCACCGGCACCATGCCCGCTTCGGAACCGGCAATCAGCATCCCGTCGCCGGTGATGACATAGCGCATCGGGCGCAACCCGTTGCGGTCCAGCCCGCCGCAGACCCAGCGGCCATCGGTCATCGCAAGCGCCGCCGGCCCGTCCCAGGGCTCGATCACCGAGTTGCAATAGGAATACATGTCGGCCCAGGCCTTGGGCATGTTGGTCGTGGCTTTCGACCAGGCTTCGGGCACCAGCATGGTCTTGGCCATCGGCGCCGAACGGCCCGAGCGCACCAGAACCTCGAACACCGCATCCAGCGCGCCACTGTCCGAGGTGCCGCCCGGGATGATCGGCTTGATATCCTCGGCCATCTCGCCAAAGGCGCTGCTGGCCATGCGGATTTCGTGGCTCTTCATCCAGTTGACGTTGCCCTTCAGCGTGTTGATCTCGCCGTTATGGGCCAGCATGCGGAAGGGCTGCGCCAGCCACCATTGCGGGAAGGTGTTGGTGGAATAACGCTGGTGATAGATCGCAAAGGCGCTTTCGAACCGCTCATCCTGCAGGTCGGGGTAGAAGACCGAAACCTGCTCGGCCAGCATCATGCCCTTGTAGATGATCGACCGGCACGACAGGCTGCACAGGTACATCCCCTGAATGCCCGCCGCCGTCGCCGCCTTCTCGATCCGGCGGCGGATGATGTACAGCTCACGCTCGAACTGCTCGGGGTCGGCACCGCTTTCGCAGCGGATCAGGATCTGCTCGATCTCGGGCCGCGTCGCATTGGCCTTGTCGCCCAGAACGCTGGTGTCCACCGGCACATGGCGCCAGCCATAGATGTAATGGCCCATCCGCAGGACTTCGCTTTCCACGATGGTCCGGCAGCGTTCCTGCGCCCCGAAATCGGTGCGCGGCAGGAACACCTGACCCACCGCGATCAGCTTGGTCATATCGGGTTCGTGGCCCGTGCGGCGGACCTGGTCGTAAAAGAACTTGACCGGAATCTGCAGATGAATGCCGGCGCCGTCGCCGGTCTTGCCATCGGCATCCACCGCGCCGCGGTGCCAGACCGCCTTCAGCGCGTTGATGCCGTTTTCCACCACGCGGCGGCTGGGCTTGCCCGAGATCGACACCACCAGACCCACGCCGCAAGACGCATGTTCGTCATCGGTCTTGTACAGGCCGTTCGCATCCAGCCAGGCCCGCTTGGCCTCTTCCGCCGCAACCCAGGCTTCATCATATTTCGTCATGGCGGCTTCCTTTCACTCGCTGTCGAGCAGGCTGAACTTCGCAACGCAGTCAGCCCGGGTCATCAGGTGGCGGCCCTCGCCCGCATAGCCGAAGCTGTCGGGCTTGTGGTCGATGTAGATTTCACTCTTCATGGTCAGCCCGTTCGGGTCATCGAACAGGCCGATCGGCAATTCCACGTTCCCGCCCCATTCGTTGTCGGCGGTCACCTTGAAATACAGGCCCGAGCCGCATTGCGCGCACCACGCGCGCATCGCCCAGGAACTGGTCTGCCGGCTGGCGATGTGTTCCGCGCCGTGCCAGGTCACATTGCCTTCGGGCACCGTGATGCCCAGCAGGGCCGAACCCGTCCAGCGCCGGCACATCTCGCAATGGCAGACGCCGAAATCGGTCTTGGTCAGCCGGGCGTCAAAGCGCACCGCGCCGCACAGGCACCCGCCGCTGCGTTCAAGGCTCATAGCCGGCCTCATGCAAGAGTGGCGGCGCATCGGCCTGCGACATCAGCGCATCGCATTCGAACAGGGGCTGCGTGGCCTCGAACCCCGGCTCTCCGGGGAAGATGAACTGCACCGGGCTGCCTTCCAGCGGCAGCCACTGCGTGCCATCCCACCATTCCGACGAGCCCGAGAAGAACAGCCGCCAGTCGCGGTGGATATACTCATTCCCCCGCGCGCGGCGCAGGATGTTTCCGGCGTCGTCGGTCTCGGTATATTCGAACTCGGTCTGCTCCAGCGGGACGCCGTCGATGGTAAAGGTCTTGCCGGTCAGCCGGTCGTAGCCCCGGACGTTGGAATGCGACCCGTCATCCTTCGACAATTCGAAGGTGAAGTCGTCGCGCCCCGTCGCGGTCAGCGAGCTGAAATTCGCCGGGTCCGCCGGATTCGGGTCCAGCCGCTGGGTGACCGTGGGGTTCATCTCGATGCTTTCGACCCACTGGGTCTCGCTGTCGATGCGCGACAGGAAGAACAGGCCTTCCTGATCGAAATCCGCGCGCCACTGGTCGCCCGGCGTGTCGGCCGAGCATTTGTAGTAATTCGCCAGATAGCAGCCGCGCGACTGCACCGTCAGCCAGGTCGTGCAGCCCTCGGGCGGGGTGAAGCTGCCGGCCCCGGCCGCGCCCGGCAGAACCAGAGCGAGGGTCAGTGTCATCACGTTCCGCATTGCCGTCTCCTGCCAATGGGTCATGGATCATGACCTGTTCAATGTCGCTGTCTTGCCGCCGTCTCTACGAAAGGAAGACGGAAGGAAGACGCCGGAAAGATCACTCCGCCGCCACCGCCGGAGCCTGCGCAAGATAGTCCAGAATGGCGTCCGCCGCCTCACGTCCGTCACGGATGGCCCAGACCACCAGCGAAGCTCCGCGCACGATGTCGCCGGCGGCATAGACGCCCGGCAGGCTGGTGGCATGGGTGCGGAAATCGGCCTTCACCGTGCCCCATCGCGTCACCGACAGCCCGTCCACGCCCCACAGTTTGGGCAGGTCTTCGGGTTCGAACCCCAGCGCCTGCACCACCAGATCGGCGGGTTCCACATAATCCGCGCCTTCGATCACCTCGGGCGACTGGCGGCCGCTGGCATCGGGGGCGCCCAGGCGCATCTTCTGCACCATCACGCCGTCCACCGTGGTTCCGCCGGCAAAGCCCTTGGGCGCCGACAGCCAGACGAATTCCACGCCCTCTTCCTCGGCGTTCTGCACTTCACGCTGGCTGCCCGGCATGTTCGCCCGGTCGCGGCGGTAAAGGCACTTCACGCTGGTCGCGCCCTGACGGATCGCCGTGCGCACGCAGTCCATTGCCGTGTCGCCGCCGCCGATTACCACCACGCGCTTCCCCGCTGCGTTCAGCGTGCCGTCATCGAAGGCCGCCACATCGTCGCCAAAGCTCTTGCGGTTCGAGGCGGTCAGATAGTCCAGCGCCTTGACGATGCCCGCGGCCCCCACGCCGGGCGCCTCGATCTCGCGGATCTTGTAGACGCCGGTGGCGATCAACACAGCATCGTGTTGGCCACGGATCGCATCAAAGCTGATGTCCTGACCCACGCTGCAGTTCAGCACAAAGGTCACGCCCGCCGCCTCAAGCTGCTCGATCCGCTGCATGACCACCGGCTTTTCCAGCTTGAAGCCCGGAATCCCGTAGGTCAGCAACCCGCCCGCGCGGTCATAGCGGTCATAAACAGTCACCTGCACGCCCTTGCGGCGCAGCACATCGGCCGCCGCCAGCCCGCCGGGGCCTGCGCCGATGATGCCCACGCTTTCCGCGCGCTCGGCCATCGGGCGGATCGGCTTGACCCAGCCGTTTTCCCAGGCGGTGTCGGTGATGTATTTCTCGACCGAGCCGATGGTCACCGTGCCGTGCCCGGCCTGTTCGATCACGCAGTTGCCTTCGCACAGCCGGTCCTGCGGGCAGATGCGGCCGCAGATTTCGGGGAAGGTGTTGGTGGCCTGGCTCAACTCATAGGCCTCTTCCAGCCGGCCCTCGGCGGTCAGCCGCAGCCAGTCGGGGATGTTGTTGTGCAGCGGGCAGTGGCTTTGGCAATAGGGCACGCCGCACTGGCTGCAGCGGCTGGCCTGTTCGGCCGCCTTCTGGGCCGCGAACTCGCGGTAAATCTCATGGAAGTCATGGCTGCGCGAAGATGCGTCGCGCTTCTCGGGCATCTCTTTCCCGACCGAGACGAACTTGAGCATCTTTTGCGTGGCCATGGCTGCGCCCTTTCGGAAAAATCACCGTCGGGAAGCCATAAAAGAAGGGGCGGCGGAATAAAAGTCAGCACGACTGACCTATTTGATGCTTTTCTTACGCTGCGGCGCGGAAATCTGGGAGGCAGACGCAAAAATAGGTCAGCCTGCAATACCTATTCGCCTATCCGACCCACCAAAGGGCCAGCAAGGCAGCGCTTCCGACGATGATTCGCCACCAACCGAACAGCCCGTAGCCATAGCGAGAGATATAGCCCAGCACGCCTTTCACCACGATGACACCGGTGACGAAGGCAAGAAGAAAACCCACGGCGATCTGGGTATATGCTGAAAAATCCAGCAGATCGCGGCTCTTGAACAGGTCATAGCCCACCGCCGCCGCCATGGTGGGCAGCGACAGGAAAAAGCTGAACTCGGCCGCCGCCCGCTTTTCCACCCGCAGCATCAGCGCCCCGACGATCGTCGCACCCGACCGCGACACACCCGGCACCATCGCCAGGCACTGCGCCACCCCGATCAGCAGCGCCTTGCGGAAGGGCAGGGCGCTGGCGTCGAAATCTTCGGGCGGCGGCGCCAGACGGTCGATGAACAGCAGCACCACGCCGCCCAGAATCAGCATCACGGCAATCAGCGCGGGCGTCTCGAACAGCACGGTCTTGATGAAATCATGCGCCAGAACGCCCACGATCACCGCCGGAAAAAAGGCCAGCGTCACCGACACGGCAAAACGCCGGCTGGCCTCATCATGGTGCAGGGTGGAAAAGGTCTGCCACAGCTTGGCGGCATAAACCGTCATCAGCGCCAGCACCGCGCCCAGCTGAATCACCACCTCAAAGGTCTTGCCGGCACTCTGGAATCCCAGGAAATGCGACGCCAGCAACAGATGGCCGGTCGAGGATACCGGAATGAACTCGGTCAGCCCCTCAAGCAGCCCCAGAAGGGCCGAAACCCCAAGGTTTTCCAAGCGTCAGGCCTTGCGCAGGTTCTTGGCCGATTCCTTGATGGCCGCATACTGCCCCGAGGGGCGATAGCGCCACAGATACTCGGGCAGCAGCGCATCCATGTCCGTCGCGGTGATCCCCAGATCGGCCAGCGTCATGGCGCCTTCCGACACCACGCTGTCTTTGCGCAGCGAGGTCACCTGATCGCGCGTCAGGATGCGGTTGGTCACCAGACCCAGCGTCAGCGCCGATCCGGCATCGGCCAGCCCGCCGATGATGCTGCCCGCGAAGAACGGCAGGTTCAGCACCAGACGGCGGCGGCGGATCACCGCCAGCATCTTGGCGACATGGCCCTTCAGCGTATCAACATCCGGCCCGCCCAGTTCATAGATGCCGGGCGCCGCAGCCCCGGTCAGCCCCTTCACCGCCGCCTGCGCCACGTCATCGACATAGACCGGCTGGAAGCGCGTGTTGCCCCCCACCAGCGGCAGAACCGGCCCCAGCCGCGCCATACCGGCAAAGCGGTTGAAGAACCCGTCTTCGGGCCCGAAGATCACCGAAGGCCGCAGGATCACGGCATTGGGGAAGGCTGCCAGAACCGCCTTCTCGCCCTCGCCCTTCGAAGCGGCATAAAGGCTGGCGCCTTCCGGGTCGGCCCCGATGGCCGAGATATGAACCAGCGCCCCCACAGCCTCTTCGGCGGCGATCCGGGCAATGCGGCCCGCGCCTTCGGCCTGCACGGCGGCGAAGCTGTTGCGCCCGCCCCGGTCAAAGGTGCCGACGCAGTTCACCACCGCATCCGCCCCCTGCATCACGGCGCGCACGCTGGCGTCGTCACGGATGTTGCAGAACACCGGCTCGACCTGGCCGACCACGCCGTAGGGCTTGACGAACAGCGCCTCATTCGGGCGGCGGCAGGCCACCCGGACGCGCCAGCCCTCTTTGGCCATGCGCCGCGCGATGTAGCGCCCGACAAAGCCCGAACCGCCGTAGATCGTGACAAGCTTGCTCATGGGAAATCCCTCTGGCGCCTTCCTGAACCCGTTCCTGAATAGCTTCGCCACGCCGCCCGGACAAGGCCAAACGCCGCGCTGCGGCTTGCGACGAAAAAACGCGCGAACCCCGTTGACACCCCAATCGGGGGCGGCTACATCGCGCCCCACGACATCGCCCAGATGGCGGAATTGGTAGACGCGCTGGTTTCAGGTACCAGTGCCGCAAGGCGTGGAGGTTCGAGTCCTCTTCTGGGCACCACTACCACAGAAAAGCCGCGTAGCCTTTGGGTTGCGCGGCTTTTCTGCTTTTCCGGCCGGGTTTGCCGCAAAGCGGCCGCCTGAACCCAAATCCGCGCCGCACCGGCGACTCGGCCCTTGCGCGGCGCACTGTGACCGGCTAAACGCCAGCGCACGCTTGCTCGTCCCCGCCGATGCCCCGAAACGGTCGCAGAAAGCGGGAAACGGCCTGACAATCGGGGCGGAACACCCAGCAGGTTCCGGTTGGATTTCAGGACGTCAGAGCAAGGCGCCGTGTCGCTCAGCTGGTAGGGCACGTCATTCGCAAGCAGCAGGTCCGCTGCGGAATGATGTGTAAAGCCAAAGGGTTACAGTGGCGGTTGTAGAACGAGTAGGGCCATAGTAGGGCCTGCAACTGGAAGCGTGCCGGTGTAGCTCAGCTGGTAGAGCACGTCATTCGTAATGCGAAATACCCACCAACATACGGTGGGGTTACACCAACAAATGCCAACAAAATCAGGTGCTTGACCAATTATCGGTTGGGTTAGGCTTGTGTTGGAACGTATCATGAACCTTGCAAATAATCACCAGTTGCAAGGACTTACGAGATGCCTCAGATCCGCTTGACAGACACCGCCGTCGCCAAGCTGAAGGCCGATGCGATGACCTGGTACTCGGACCCGAGCGCCAAGGGGTTGCAGTTGTCGGTCACGCCGGGCGGGACGAAGACCTGGTACGTCGTCAAGTGGGACTCCGCGACCCAGAAGACCCGGCGCGTCAAACTCGGCCAGTGGGCACCGCGCGGGATGCACTGTGCCTGGGCCAAGGATCAGGTCGGCAAGGTCATGCTCGACGTGAAGGAGGGCAAGGTCGCGACGAAGGCGGAGAAAGCCGTCGAGCGCGCAGGGGTCCCGACATTGCGCGAGGCCTTCGACAAGGAGATGGGCTATCGCCGCGCGCGGCCCGCATCGCTCGGCGGCGCGATCCATGCGCGGACAGATGACAGCTACACCCGCGCCTTCGACAAGTATCTGGCGACCTGGGCTGACGACAAGATGGACGAGATCGACACGGCGGCGGTCCAGCGCGCGCTCGACGATCTGGTGAACGAGAAGCCCTTCGCCGCCCACAAGGTCAACGTGGTCCTCGGGATCACCTTCAAGCGGGCAGAGCGGATGCTGAACAAGCGCCTGCCGGGCCTGCCGCCCAAGCTCGAGAAGAACCCGAAGATGCAGAAGCGTGACCTCGACACGTCGGTTGACTGGGCTGACCGCTGGGCCGAGATCGAAAAGGTCGAGAACGAGCACAAGCGACTCCTGTGGCAGGTGCGCTGGTTCACGGGGATGCGGGGCGAGATGCTGCGCGGGCTGACCTGGGACGACGTTGATCTTACCAAAGGCACGATGATGGTCAGCACGGGCCTCAAGCAGGCGAAGGGTGACGGCAAGCGCCTGATCGCCATGGGGGACCAGGTGAAGCAGTGGTTCGAGCGGCTGGCGGAAATCAGGATCGACGATTGCCCCTGGGTGTTCCCGTCGCGCCGGATCGTCGGTGAAGCGCGCGGCCCGCTCGATGCCCTGGACCGGCTCCCGCTGACCTGCGAGGGCGACCTGCGGCACCTTTGGAACGAGGCGACCCATGAGGTCGAGACGCGCGAGATGGTCCTGCATTGGCTCTGCGGGCAGGCACTTGCGAAAGGTGAACAGAAGAACCTCGGGCTCTATGGCGTCGTCCCGGTCGAGCGGCAGCGCAAGGTCGCGAACGAGATCGCCAAGGTCATCAACAAGCGGATCGGGATGACACCCGCCAATGTTGTTGAACTCGCGAAGGCGACTGCTTAAATGTGGTTACATGCCTCGGTGCCCTGGCAGACCTGACTGGGCATCGCAGGCCGGGTGCGCAAACGACGACTGGGACTCGTCCCGACCGATCAAGAGCAGGCAGCAACCCCGGTCATAGGCCTCATCCCAGAGGAGACACCTATGACTACCATTGCCGAATTGGCAGAAGAAATCCGCGGCCTGCGCGCCGACCTTTTCCGCGCAAACCCTCCCGTCGCCATGACCCCCGTCGAGGCCGCGCAGTTCCTGGGCGTCACGACCGAGACCTTGTTCCGGTGGCGCAAGGACAAGATCGGGCCGCGCTACAGCCAGCCGACGCCGAAGTTCCTCCGCTACCTGCATGAGGACCTGGTCGAATGGATGCGGGAGAACCGCTGATGGCACAGAAAGCAGGAGTGCCGTTCAAGCACGCATCCGAGTTGAAGCTCTTCACCCTGGGCCAGAACCGGCGTGTTGAGGCATGGATCGCTCAGAACTGGGACCGCGCAGGACTGACGGGGCCGCTGGACAAGAGCTACATCTCGAAAGCGCTGTCCGGCCTCCCCGTCCTCGAACCCGTGGTGAAGGCCCTGGACATGCTGTTTGCGGAAATCTGCGCGGACCCATGGGCCTGGTGCGCGCCGCCTGATCAGGTCGAGGACATGCCCGAGTATGCGCCGCTGTCCTGGTGGTACGTCACCTTGTCGCCTCCCATCCCCTGGACGGCGTTCTCGACTATGACGACCCGGCCCCTGAAAGAAGCCTACCGCGAAGTGACGCAGACGCGCCTCAGCGACTGGCGGTCCCGGCTGATGCGGGCCTGCGATCAGTACAGGGCCGACCACGCGCTCGTGCAGGCGCTCCGCGCGGACGTGAACCCGGAATACCAGCACTGGGTCCAGGAGGAAACAGGGTGGCGGATGGTGCGGACGGGTGGTCAGCAGTACCGCGTCGGCAATCCAGGGCTGCGCGGTCGGTCGGCTGACGAGATCGGCCTGGCCTACGCCCTTGCCGACACGTCATTACCCCTGCCCCTGATCGCCGAGGCACGCCTCGCCTACCAGATGCCGGAAGCATGGCCGGTCGATGATCACGTCTCAGAGCCCGTCGAACCCTGGAACGGGCAGGAGTTCGAGGGTGTCGAGTGGGTCGAATGGAAGGGCCTTGGCGGCGCTGATCTGAATCTCGGCCTGTGCGAGGTCGAGCACAAGGTCCTCTACTGCTGGGATGGCGAGCGCTACGTCGTCGCGGACCTGCCCGATTGGAAGGGCCGGGCTGTTCGGCTGCGCCAGAGGACGGGTGACGGCCACTACTGGCTGCCGTGGCGCGCGACGACGTTCCGCGAGCGGGACTTGATCAGGTTTGAGGTCGCCCGCGAGCACGATACCGAGGAAGAGCTGCTTTCGGTTCGGGATCAGATGATCGCTGAAATCTGGGAAGGGCAGAAAGAGTCCTGGGCCGAGAATTCGCCCTACTCGCCCTTCAACCAGAAGCACTACCCGGATGGTATTCCCGAGGCCGTGGCGATTGCCCAGTTCGAGGTCAACCTGGAACGCGCGAGGACGAATCCGAGGGTGCGCGGCGAGCAATCTGAGATCGCTCGCCGCAAGGTGGGGCTCAGGCAAAAGCTGCGGCGGAGGCCCTGAACGAGACAGGGCGCGCGCTGGTCACGGTGCGCGCCTTGCGCTTCTGCGGGAACAAGGTGTCCCGCACGAGGACGCGCGTCTCCTGGTCGATGCCAGGGCGCGGCTGGAACCACTTCCACAGGGTCAGCGGGTCCTTGTCGTGACCTTCGCGGCGAACCTCCTTGAGGATGGACGCGACGAGTTCAGCGCGCCCGATGGCTTCGAGTTCGGCTTTGCTGATCTCGGCGCCGGTGCCGATGCAGGAATGGCGGGTCATGTCGTGGGTCTCCGTTGGATCGCGTATCGCGATCATACGGGCCAGGGGCGGGCTGCTGCGACCAGGGTGGGAGGTGGTAGTGGTGGTTGTTCTAGGACCAAGGATGCGGTGATGCGGGCTCACGCGCGCGCAATACACACGCGCGAAGCGGGCATGTGTCATGCAACGACGACGAGGTCATGGTGAAAAAAGGTTGTCGTCAATGCTTGGTGGTCGGTCGGTAGACTAGGGTGCATCGTCCGCATCGTCCGCATCATTCGAGTGGTATCAATGGGTTAGCTGATGCGGGCTATGGGCTGTGGGGTGCATCAGGGTGCATCGGTGGGTATGTCCAGGACGGCGGGCTGAATGATCAAGGCATTTGAAATCAATGGGTTGCGCGCGTGTGCGCGTGTAAGATCAGGGGTCCTGGGCACGTCGGCGCGGTGTGCATCTGTGCGCATATGTGGCAACACTCCCGGCAGCGATCCGATGTCTGCGCATTTATGCACAGTCATCTTGCCTCTGCATCATCACGAATGACACGGGCAAGGCAGCAATCCACTTGCCGATCAATCGGTTAGGCGTCGAGGGTCCTTGCAACTGGGGTGGCATTGCAAGGATCGACCGTCGCGCGCGGGATCGACCCCTTTCTCTGGAGCGCACCACCCCGGCCCGGGCAAAGATAGAAGATTCAACTTCGCCAAATAGCCCACCGCCACCCTTGCATCGCGAAACCCCATCAGAGCCCCGCAGAGCTCGTCGTCTCTGCCCCTTCCCCACGTTTCCCCCACCACGATGGGGAAAACCCCGACAGCGCCTTCTCTGACGCGCTGCTGCGCCCTGGGCACACCGCCCAAGACAGCGACACCACGGCAGCAGCCACACCCCCGCAGCAGCCGCTACCCGAAACTCCGGTCGAGCGAGCATCCTGTTCCCGATATGTTCGACGGGACCGCACCCTCATTGGAGCCTCCCATGACTGTCAGCATCGTCGCCACTGGTGACACCTCCTGCAACCTGATCGAGACGACCGTCTCGTCCAGCGCCGTGTTCCCGATCCCCTTGGGCAAGCCCGCCCTGGTCGCCGCCCTGCGCCAACTCCTGTCCGACCCCGAGTGCAACCTCGTCGAATCCGGCGCGGTGCGCATCGACCGCTACCGGGACGGTCCCCGCGTTCACGTCGGCTCAGGCAATTTCCTGGTCCGCTACAAGGATGCCTGCCCCCTCGTCCTGGAGTAATCCCGCATGGCCCGGATTCAGCACCCCACCTATTCTGAATGGTCGTTCGCATATCAGAAGATTCGCGACGTCCTGCGCGGGCAAGACCAGGTCCAAGCCCAAGGTGAGCTCTACCTGCCCCGTCCCGAAGGCATGTCGGCATCTGCCTACCAGGCCTACGTCCGGCGCGCGTCCTTCTACGGTGTCGCAGAACGCACCTTGTCCGGCCTGGCTGGCGCGATCACGCGGACGCCTCCCATCCTGACCCTGCCCTCGCGCATCGACAGCATGCGCGAGACGGCCACCTTCGAGGGCAACTCCTTCGGCGTCCTGCTCGAGGAAGTCGTTCAGGAGGTCCTGTCTGTCGGGCGGATTTGCCTCGCCCTCGACTACCCGGCCACGGGCGCAACCCCTGGTTCGGCCCCCTACATCTCGACCTTCAAGGCCGAGGGCATCCTGGACTGGCGCACGGAACTGGTGAACGGCCGGAAGACCCTGACCATGATCCGGCTGCAAGAGGACAATGAGGACCTGCGCGACGGGGCGGAACAGCACCTCGTGATGACCTTGGAGCCCGCGCTGACCGTGCGGCGGTACCACGTTACGACGCAGCGCAACGGCCCCGGCCTGAACGCGACAACGGAGGTCCAGGTCGGTGACGACGTGGTCCCGGTGGTGAACGGCAGCCCCCTGTTCGAGATCCCCGTGGTGGTCATCTCGCCCTTCAACCTCAAGGTGGACGTCGAGAAGCCCCCGATGCTCGACCTCGTGAACGTCAACCTGGCGCACTACCGCAACAGCGCCGATTATGAACACTCCCTGTTCCTCACCAGCCAGCCGACCCCTTGGGTCGCGGGGGCGATCAACGAGAAGAACAAGCCCACGACCATCGGGAGCGGTGCCTTTTGGCTGCTGCCAGAGGGCTCGACCTGCGGCGTCCTGGAAATCTCGGGCGCAGGGATCGGCTCGATCAAAGACGCGATGGCGGACAAGGTGTCCCAGATGGCATCCTTGGGTGCGAGGATGGTTTACCTTGGGAAAGGTCGCAACGAAACGACGGACACGGCGAAGCTGCGCACCCGTGACGAGTTGAGCCTCCTGGCATCGACCGTGAACATGGTCGAGGCGGGTCTCCTGAAATTGCTGCGCCTGGCCGCTGAATGGACCCAGCCTGGTTCGTCCGATCAGGTCGTCCTCAAGATGCACCGCGACTTCGTGTCGAGCCAAATGGACGCGACCCTGCTGACCGCCCTGATCAAGGCATGGCAGTCGGGCGCGCTCAGCCACGACTCCCTGCTGATGAACCTCAAGCGCGGCGAGTTGATCGACCCGAACCGCTCCCTCGAGGAAGAGCAAACGCTGATCGAGGAAGAGTCCCCCGGCCTGACCAACATCGTCCCCATCCTGGGCAACGGCGGCCTGAACTGATCCATGGCGAAGCACTTCTCCCCGACCCAGGACCGCGAGAGCGGTCCTTCAGCGGAACTCCGCCTCGTTCGCGCAATCCTCGCGCAGGCCATCGAAGACCTGTTCGGCTCTTGCATCGACTTGGGCCGCACCAACAAGGACCACATGCGCGAGCAGGCCCTGACGTTCCTGACTGCCGACGGCGGCCAACACGCAAAGCACCGGAACGACCTTTGCGAACTGGCCGGGTTCGACGGTGACGTGCTGCGGTCTCGGATCATCGCCACGTTGGAGGGGCAGCTCTCCGCTGACTTCATCCTGGAAGGCAAAGGTCGTCGGGACCTCAAGGGCATCGCAGAGGCGCGTGCCATGTGGGCCTCGAAGCAGGCCTCTGCCGCTCAAGCAGAAGCCACCTGGCTCGCGCGTCGGACGGCAGATGCAGAGAAGCGCAAGGCAGAAGCCGACCACCGCGATCACGTCGCGCGGCAGACAGCAGCGGCCTCCGCTGAACTCGAGGCGCGGCTTGCCAAGGCCATCGCACAGGACCCGAAGGTCCAGCAAGCGACGGCCCTCGTTCGCGCGCTCGCCAACGGCCCTCTGACCGTGCGAGAACTCGGGATCGTCTCCGCCATGGACACCGAAGCCATCAGGTGGCGGATGACGCGCGTGGAAGAAGCAGGCCTCGTCCAGAAGGTCGGAAGGACCTGGATGCTTGCTGCACCTAAAACAGCGGGAGCGCTACCTGATCCTGTGGTTGAGCAGCCCGCGGCCTAGTCGCCAATATCGGGTCACGGCAAGAGCTAGGCTCGCGCAGTTTTCCTCCTCAGTGTGATGGGAGAGGCGGGTGCTGGCTGGCCCCGCCTCTTTCACTTTGGAGAAACTGAATGACGACCCCCACCGACAATGACGCTCAAGCGAAGGCCCTCGTCGCTGCCCTCGCGCCCCTGATCGCCGAGGCGATCATTCCCCAGCTCGCGGCCAAGGTCGAGGAGCAGGTGAAGGGCATCAAGGCGAAGAACGACGAGTTACTGGACAAGCTCCACAACGTCACGAAGGACCAGGAGATCGCCGACAAGATCAAGGCTGGCGAGGAACTGGCCGCGAAGACCAAGGCGCTGATCGAAGGCGCCGTGCCGAAGACCGACAAGGGCCTGGTCGACTTCCGCAAGGCCGGTGAGCCCCTGCGCATCAGCCGTGAAGACGCCCGCGACGTGCAGAAGTACCGCAAGGCCCGCGCGCTCGCGGCGGAGCAGAACGTCCCCCTGGAAATCGTGCAGGACTGAGCCCATGGCCGCCGCCCCGAAGAAGCCGGGGCCGAAACCGAAGTCGAAGCCGGTGCCCGTGTCGGTGCCCGGCCAAGGCTTCGGCTCTGGCCGCCTGCACAAGATGAGCCTGCTCCCGAAGGAGCGCCAAGACCACTTCAAGAAGGAAGTGCTCCTGGGTCGAATGTCGATGCTGGCCGCCAGCCGCGAACTGGGCATCAGCGACATGAGCGTTGCTCGCTGGATCGCGACGATCCCCGACGAGGAACGTCTCGCCATCGTCGCGCAGCACTACCACGACGCGAAGGTCCGGTCGGCTCTGACCAATGCGGCCATCGTGGACGAGATGGGCGAGGACACCGACAAGGACCTGAAATGGGTCCTGCGGGAACTGAAGGAGCTGCTCGAGGACGCGAAGGGCGACGACGAGAAAGCACTGCAACTCGGGACACTGAAAGAGCTGCGCCAATCCTTGATGGCGCTCGCCGAACTCAATGGCCGGTTGAACCGCAAAATCGACATCCACCTGAACCTCAACGAGAGCCCGCAATTCATCAAGCTGCGGCAGATCATCCTCACGGTCCTGGACCGCCACCCGGAAGCCAAGGCCGACTTCCTGGACGAGATGCGGGTCCTGCAAGTCATCGACGCGAGGATTCCGGCATGACCTGGCGCGACTTCCCCCAAACCGCCGACCAACTGCGCGAGGCAGGCCTTGGCGTGATCTCGGTCCACTCCCCGAGCCAGAACATCAACCCGACTGTGATCATCGTCCGGTGGAACCACGTCCCGGAGGCGCACGAGATGCACTTGGCCCGGCACTACATCCCGGTCGCCGACGTGCGACACGTCGGGCCGAGCGAGCAGCCCAAAGGGTGTCCCTGGGCATGATCGAGGACAAGTCCCTCCGGTCCTTCCTCCAAGGGCTAACGGTCTCCCTGGACCCCGTCGAGCGGTTTCGGCTGGCCGTGGGCGAGCCTGACCCGTGGCAGCAGACCTTGCTCCGCACCGATCCCCGTTTAAACGAGGCGGACCGGATGGTGCTTGCCCTGTGCGGGCGGCAGTCGGGCAAGAGCACGTCGGCGGGCGGCCTCGGCTATGACGACTTCTCGATGGGCAAGACGGTGATCCTGACCGCGCCGTCCTTGCGCCAATCGACGGAGCTTTTCCGCCGCATCCTCGAGTTCAAAAACACGGATCCCTTCTGCCCGCCCATCGTGCGCCAGACCCAGACGGAGCTCGAGGCGCACCCGTCGCACGGCGGGCGGATCATCGTCGTCCCTGCTACCGACCAAGCGCGCGGGATGACGGCGGACACGATCATCGCGGACGAGGCCTGCTTCCTGGAAGATGACGCCCTGACTGCCTTCTTTCCCATGCGTCGTGAGACAGGGCGCATTTTCCTGCTGTCCACCCCGAACCTGCGGGAGGGGTTTTTCTATGACACCTGGACCAGCAACAAGCAGGTCCGACGCATCACGGCGCGCAGCATCGACATTCCCAGGCGCGCGGCCCAGGTCGCGTTCGACAAGGCGACCATGTCCGACACGACCTTCCGCAGGGAACACCTGTGCGAGTTCGTCGGGGGCGGCACGCCCCTGATCTCCTGGGAGACGCTCGACAAGACGAGCAACCCGAATGTGAACGCCTTGGAGCTGACATGACCCCGCAAGACCCGCCGAAGCATGTCCACCTGAAAGACGGGCGCGTCGTCCTGCCCAGCAATGCCGATCCGGCAGCGGCCGGGCATGTCGTCTATGGCTGGGTCCGCCATCACGTCGGCCTCGACCTTGGGCGCAACGACCCGTCCGCCATCGTCGTGGTGCGGGACGAGTGCTACCCGGAGTTCACGGGCCGCGGGTTCGAGCAGCAGCTTGGCGACCGGCGCTGCACCGTCGTGTTCCAGGAGTCGATCCAGCTCTACTCCTACACAGACCTCGCCGATCACGTCGCGCGGCGGCTGGCGAAGATTCCCCACTGGACCCTCGCAATCGACGCGTCGGGCCTCGGCGGGCCGTTCTCGTCCACCCTTGACCTTGCAGGCATCGAGCATTGGGCCGTCACGATGACCGCAGGGGCCTCACTGTCCCGCAAGGGCCGAGACGTCACGGTGGCGAAGACCCTGTTGCTCGAGAACCTGGCCGTCGGCCTCGAGACGGGCGCGCTGACCATCGCCCACGACTTGCCGGGCAAGCAGGACCTGCTGAACGAGGTAGCATCCTTCGAGTTGGCTTCTACGTCGGCAGGGAACTTGGTCTTGCAGGGTGGTGGCAAGGGCCACCACGCCGACCGGGCCGTGGCGCTCGCCCTCGCCTACCTGTCTGTCACCCACTTGGACTCGGGCTCCATGCCGGCGCAGCAGAAACTCGTCGGCTGGCGTTGAACGACTTGGAAACGGCCATCTTGGCCGGAATCGTTGTCGCTCTCGTGGTGCTCGTCTACTTCTGACGCATCACTGCTCATTGACCGCCAAGAGAGCCGCAGCAGAACCGGGGTAGCGCTGCGGTCACGATGTTCCTCCCTACCGTGATGGGGCGCGACCATCGCGCCGCCTAGCGCCGACGTACTGCTGTGGCAGATGATTCTTGACGGCAAAAGTGATCCTCGGGGGTGAGTCAAGTGCCTCTGCGTTTAAACGCTGTGGATAAGTCGGAAGCCTTTGTATTTGCGCAGAAAATGACTGTTTGACCTGACAGCAAAGCGTGGTGTTTCTGAGGAGTGGGTAGCAACATAGAAAGGACCCACACCATGAACTACCAAAAGAAGATCGAAAAGCTGGCGACGGTCTTCAACGTCGCAAAGGCAGACCTCGAATACCTGCTCGCTCACGAGGGCACCCCCGGCACGACCGAATTGCTCGCCGCACCGGCCACCTTCGACTACTTCGGCTCGCTCGCCGAACATGAGTGCCACATGGCGCGGCTGGCTGAGGTGGCGGACGCCGAGTCCCTCATCAATGCCTGCATTGCACTCCGCGATTGCGGCTATGCTGACCCGACGGTCGTCGAAAAGGTCAATGACGCCGCGCGGATCGTCGGCGACCACAACCTGCTCGACGCCATCGAGGGCATCAACGAGCAGGATGCTCTGCTTGATACCATCCTGAATGGCTACGGCTTCGGCGGCCAGCACATGATGGTGCTGCAAATGGACGGAACGCTGATGGCTCGCGTCCCGAGCCGGATGCTGGGGGTGGCGGCATGACCAGCGAAGAGATCATCATGGCGAAGCATCAGCTTCGCCAGCACCTCTCTCGGTCGATGCACCTGTTCCACGGTCGCCCGACTGAGCGGCTGGCCGCGATCATCGCGGCTGAGTTGATCGGCAAAGATCGCCAGACCCCGTGTATGCTGGTCACGCTTCTTCAACAGCTTGACGAACTGCGCGGGCGGCTTCGGTCGGCAAAGGTGTGATACAAAATGGTGACGGGCACACTAGGGTGCCCGCCGCCTTCTTCATAACCGGGTTATCAGGCCGATCACGGCCAGCCACCCGATCATCTCGACCATCAGCCGAACCAGCCAGATCGGAAAGGTCAGCCAGCCGAGGCGCTGGCGTATCGTTCGCCCCTTGGGCTGTGGCGCGGCCTGTGGCGGGTTGGGCCACCGGAGGATCACGGCATCGGCGGCATCATCCACGGGCATCATTCAGCACCCTCCATGGCTTCGGTCTGGCCGTTGGCTGCGCCGCCGCTAAGAGGGCGAGGGCGCGCTTCCGGCCGAGCCGGGGGTTCGGAATGTCGCACCGCCATTCGCGCCGCAGCACCAGCGGGAAGGGTCGGGCGGGCGGCATAAGCCGCCGCTCGATCATCACTTCGCCCCCTCGGGCAGCAGGTGCAGCCGCCCTTCGCGGCGTTCGACGCCCCATCCGCTGCCCTTCACGTCAACGTAGAGGGCCGACGAGGCAACGGCGCGGCTCCACCCCGTGGCAGCCGCGATTTCTTCGACCGTGGTGCCCGCAGGCTTGCGCAGCATGTCGATGATGGCCGCGCGCTTGCTGCCCGCCTTCGGCTCCTTCTGGGCGTCGAGGGGGATGAACAGGATGCAGTCAGCGCCCGGCTTGCGGCTGGTCTTGGGCGCGGCCTTGTCGGCTTTCGCGGGCTTACCCTTGGCGGGCTTCTGTGCGTCCTTGGGTGCCGTCAGCGCGGGTAGCGGCTGGCCCAGGATCGTTTTCAGCACGGCGAACCCGGCATCCGTCCAGCCAATCAGGTCGGCTTCGGAATCCGGCGTTGCGGTCACGAGGCCCTTTTTCACCAGCGATGCGAGAACACCCTTCTTCTGGGCGGTCGTCATGTCGCCCACCTTGCGGTCGTCGAGCCAGACCCAAGTGGACAGGTCGGACGGCTGCTGCGCCTGCATCGGCGCGCCGTTCAGGGGCGTGTTCTCGCAGTGGGCGAATGCCATGAGCAGGTGGTGTTCGGCGGCGGTGATCTTCTTGGTGTCGGTCATGGTGTCACTCCGTTGATGCGTCAGTGCTTCTGACCTTCATTCATCTGGACGGAGTTTCGGGTGGCGATCAACCAGGCTTGTGAGGGTGCTCCTGTTGATTGTTTGAGACACCATAGCCGCTATACATAGCACATGACCCGAGCACCCAGACGCATCATTGAGGAAGCGATATTCGACGGACTTGGCCCGCTCTCGGCCCATGATCTGCTCGCCATGCCTCGCGATGGCTGGGAACATCTGCGCGCCGGGATCACAGACCATAGGAATGGCAGGGGCGGCTTAGTCGCCCGCTGTGTCGCCTGTGGAGGGAAGGTCTACATTACGACAGCCCAAGGCCGCCCGCTGTTCGCGCACTACCAAGGCTCCGATCCTCGCTGCCCGTGGTACACCGGCCAGAACATGCACCCTGACGATGCGCGGGCAGCCCAATATCACGGGCAGCAAGAGTCTGACATGCACCGCCGCATGTGCGACCTCATTGCCGAACTGGCCGCGCTGGATGACCGCTGCGTTGGTGTTAAGGTGGATGAATACCTGCCGCCCACCCAAAACGCGCATGGCCGCTATCCCGATGTTCTGGTCGAATGGCGAGACTTCGCCTCGTTCGCGGTCGAGTATCAGATGTCGCATACCTTTCAGACTGAGGTATCGCAGAGGTGCATCCACTACGACCGCGAAGGTATCCCGCTGCTCTGGGTGCTTTCATCCTTCGACCCTGACCGCATTCCGCAGGCTGTGTCGGACGTCGTGCATCGCCACCGGGGCAACGCCTTTGTCCTCGATCAAGCGGCGGTGACGGCATCCCGCGAACAGCGAACCCTTGTCGTCTCCTGCTTCATGTGGAACGGGCAGACCTACGAGGGGCCTGTCCTAGTCAGGTTCGATGCGCTGTCCTTCCCAGAGTCGAAGCGTCCATTCCTTGAGGATCGCCTTGCCAAGCCACTTCTCGAACAGATCGCGGCACGACGGCTACCATACTTCTACGCCCTTCGCGCGTGGGGCCACCGTCTGACCGATCTACCCATAGTCGACCTCGCGCCCTTCCCGGAACGTCACCGGGTTGACCGGCTCGTGGCAGCTGCCTTTTCCATCGTCGCCGAGGCCGCTGGCAGGCCCGAGAACTTTGCGAGCGACCACGACAACATCAAGGGCATGATGAATACCTACCAGAACTCGGGTTCGCTTGCCCCTTACGCCCGCCTGCTGACCGCGCTGATCGAGAACACATCTCAGCGGGCGTTGCTGGCCGGAACAGTTGGCCGACACCTTCGGCAATCAATCTCAGGCCACCGGCTCGGCCGCGTCGAGCAGGTGCGAGAAGATTCACCGGAGTGGCGGCTCCTTCGGGAACTGCTGCCCGAGGCCCTTGATCCCTTCGTTCGGCAGCGGCTCAAGGACGTCGGTGCGCTTCCAATTTGGGCAACCTAGAAACCTGGTATGGCAATCGTACCAGTCGGCCCCTGATCGACCAGGACGACATGCGGGCGCAGTGGCGGCTGCATGAACTCAGCCCGCGACAAGCAGAATCATTGGCTCCCAGTTGCTGGCGTGTTACCGCGCGGTGGTCCAACGCCGCAGAAAGATGCCTGAGGTATTGACTCTGGGGCCGTTTGGAGTCCTGCGCGCTTGTCCCCGATTCGTGCGCGGGTTACACTGTGATTCGACGTGGAGGAAGACCGTGAAGCTGCCCAAAACCCTAGATCGTGAGCCGCTGGTCGATGCGGTCTTTGAGGTGCGCATGGGCGGCGCGCCGCAACTGGCAGACCTGTTGCCAGGTGCCCTTTTTGGTCAACTGACGCCGAAGCCGACACTCCAGAGGCTGCCCGCAGCCGAGATACCTCAGCCGATCAGAGACCAAGACCCGAACCTGGCTTTCTCGCCTGTAATTCGACTCGACTGGGGCGAGTTTACGATCTCGTTCGGGGATCGGAACTTGGTGATCGCGTGCAAACTGCCCTACCCGAAGTGGCCGGCTTTCAAGGACGCCATTCTGGGCATCGTCGCGAAGGTTGCGCAAGTTGGCATCGCGGGGCCGGTGGAGCGCTACTCGGTCAAGTACGTCAACCTGATCCAAGCGCCGACCCTTGCTGCCCAGATCGCCAAAATCAACATGGCTGTCAGAGTCGGTGACGTCGAGGCGAAAGACGACCATCTTTCAGTCCAGGTTCACCGCAACGAAGGCGACACGCTGCATATCATGTCGGTTGTGACTGGTGCGCAAGGAAACATGCCAGACGGAAAGGCCGTCTTCGGGGCAGTAGTGGATATTGACTCAATCCGAACGGCACATTTCTCCGATTTCGGGACCTTTGCTGCGAAACTCGAACCCGCAGTTGAAAGCCTTCGGCAAGCGAACAAGATCAAGTTTTTCAGTTGTCTGACGCAAGCAACCATTGATGAGATGGGCCCCAAGTATGATTAAACTCGCTGCAACTCGACCGACTTCAACGACCTTTGCCGTCGCCGTTGGTGCGGCAATGCTTGCTGGTCAATTTCAATACCCGCCCCGCGTTGAGGCATATGAGGTGCAGCAAGTGCGCGGCACCTATAGCGACTTCATGGAACGGCTCGCTAGGCCTGCTGGGGCTGACCACTTCGCACAGCAGATCGCCGCGATCTACAACGGCTTTGCAGAGCGCCAGGAACGCCTAGGCGCTGAGTTTGAAGCCGCGATCTTTAGCGACCTCGAGAGTCTCTATGAGGTTTGATCCACGGGATGACCTTTGACGCAGATGCCCTTCGCCAACAGATCCCTTACTACCTGACGGCTGCACCTGCGCAGAAGGTGCTCTTGGCCGAGCTCAAGGCGCTCATTGGTGGAGCCGACAAGGGCTACTTCATCCCGCGAGGCTATGACGGCTATACAGGCGAGATGCTTCAAGGTGATGGCTGGCGCGGCTTTCAGATATTCTCGTTCAAGTCGGGCAACGTGAACGCGGCCCGCGGCATCGTGCTCTCCAACTCGTGCGACGTGTCAGCAGAGAACGCTCGCGTCCTGCCGCCCAACGTGACCTTCGCGCCCATCGTGAAGTTGTCAAAGATCGTCGAGCGGTTCAAAGCGCATGGCCTAGACGGTGAGAAGGTCGCGTCTCGTCTGACGGACATCAAGGCGCAGCGGGTGACGAACATGTTCTATCTTCCGGCAGACGGTCTGCTGGACGAGGATCACGTCGCGCTTCTCGATGACCTGCACTCGATGCCAGTTGAGATCCATCGTCAGCAAGCGGAGAAGGTCTTCACCCTCAGCATGGCTGGCTTCTACTTGTTCGTCTTCAAACTGTCCGTCCACTTCTGCCGCCTACACGAAGATGTGGATAGAAACCCAAGGGTTGCGGTGGCTTGATGCAGCGATTCGGGGTTGAAGCGGCGGCCCCTGTCGTTTAAACGCACTTCTGCTTAGCCCCAATAGCTCAGTTGGTAGAGCACCTCATTCGTAATGAGGGGGTCGGCGGTTCGAGTCCGTCTTGGGGCACCAGCACTCGCACTGCGTCAGTCTTGCAACATCCTTGCAACTGGGCGCTGACCTGTCGAAAAACACTTAGTTTTCAACGCGGTTAGCCACTAGCCCCGATCATTCGTAATGATGGGGTCGGGGGTTCGAGTCCCTTCACCGGCACCACGCTTCCTAAATTATCCTAGCATTTCCAGAAGCTTGCGAGGTTCGACGCCCGGCGCCGTCGCGAGTTTGGCTACGATAAGCACCGTTGGGTTCTTGACCCCCCCGCTCAACGCCGCTGACATAGGTGCGGTGCAGGTCAACGGCGAAGGCAACGCACATTTTCTGCGTGTTCTGAAGCCATTGCCGCGCAAGCTGCCGCACGCGGGCGCTTGCAGTGCCGGCCGCGCGGCGGCAAAGATCGTTCAAAGCGGGGGGCTGCCTTGGACCTGAACTGGCTTGAGGACTTTCTGGCCCTTGCGGAAAGCCGCAGCTTTTCGCGCGCGGCCGAGGTGCGCGGTGTGACGCAAAGCGCTTTCAGCCGCCGCATCCGGGCGCTGGAAGACTGGCTGGGCGCCGGTCTGATCAGCCGTGAAAGCCATCCGGTTACGTTGACGGATGAGGGCCGGCAGTTCCGCGAAACGGCGGAAGAGGTGCTGCGGATGCTGACCACCAGCCGCGACACCTTCCGCCACCGCGCCCATGGCGCCGGGCCGCAGGTTGCCCTGACGTCGCTGCATTCGCTGGCGGTCACCTTTCTGCCCGCGTGGCTGATGCAGGTGCAGGGCCGGATCGGCCCGGTGGCCAGCCGCGTCATGCCCGACAATTTCGACCGCTGCATCGTTGCCCTGACCGAGGGCGGTTACGATTTCTTCCTGACCTATCATCACCCCGGCGTCGAGGTTCCGCTGGGCAGCGGCTATCCGGCGCTGGTCATCGGTCATGACCGGCTTTCCGCCGTCGCCCGCCCCGGTTGGCCGGCGGTCTGGGCGACCGCGGGCATGCCGCTGATCCAGTATTCGCGCGGGTCCTTCCTGGGCAAGCTGGCGCAGATTGCCCAGACCCAGCCCGGCGCACCTCTGGCCTATGTTGCCCATGTGAATGAGGCGTCGATGGCCGAGGCGATGAAGTCGATGGCGCTGCAGGGCCATGGCGTGGTCTGGCTGCCGCAAAGTCTGGTCGCCGCCGATATCGCCGCCGGGCGGCTTGAGGTGGTGGCGCCCGAACTGCCGATGGAAATCCGCCTGTACCGCAACGCGGCGCGCGGGCGGGCGCTGTCTTCGCGCGTCTGGGCCGCGGCGGCCGAGATGGCGCAGGATCATGCAAATTCGGAATAGGCCCGCCCATCTTGGCATTGGCCGCAACCATCAGAACAGCGTAGATCCGGGCCATGGCCGCGGCTGAACCGCCCGGCCGCAACAACCTTCATACCGAATGCGCATGACATCCTCGTCAGGGGATGGCCGCGCTTTGCCCATGGACCCGATGATGACCCTGAACCAGCCTCTGATGCGCAGCGAACATGACCTTCTGGGCGACCGCGATCTGCCCCGGGCGGCCTATTGGGGTATCCACACCCTGCGCGCGGTCGAGAACTTTCCGATCTCGGGCACCCGGATCGGTCAGGTGCCGGACCTGATCATGGCGCTGGCCGCCATCAAAGAGGCCGCCGCCTGCGCCAATGCCGCGCTTGGGCATCTGGACGGCGCCCGGCGGGATGCCATCGTTGCCGCCTGCCGCGAGATTCGGGCGGGGGCGTTGCACGATCAGTTCATCGTCGATCAGATTCAGGGAGGCGCCGGCACCTCGACCAACATGAACGCGAATGAGGTCATCGCGAACCGCGCGCTGGAACTGATGGGGCAGGAACGGGGGCGCTATGACCTGCTGCATCCGAACGAGCATGTGAACCTGAGCCAAAGCACCAATGACGTCTATCCGACGGCCCTGCGGCTGGCGGCCCATGCCGGCATCGGGCGGCTGATTGCGGCCATGGCGGGCCTGCGCGGCGCCTTTGCAGAAAAGGCGGCCGAGTTTGCCGATGTGCTGAAGATGGGCCGCACCCAGTTGCAGGATGCGGTGCCGATGACGCTGGGCCAAGAGTTCAACACCTTCGCCATCATGCTGGCCGAGGATGAGGCGCGGCTGGCCGAGGCGGCGGCGCTGATGCTTGAGATCAATCTGGGCGGCACGGCCATTGGCACCGGCATCACCACCGATCCGGCCTATGCGCCGCTGGTCTGCGCCGAACTGGCGCGGATCACCGGGCTGCCGGTTGTGCCGGCCTTCGACCTGATCGAGGCCACGCAGGACTGCGGCGCCTTCGTGCAGCTTTCAGGGGTGCTGAAACGGGTCGCGGTCAAGCTGTCGAAGACCTGCAACGACCTGCGGCTTTTGTCGTCCGGCCCACGGGCCGGGCTGGCCGAGATCAACCTGCCGGCGATGCAGGCCGGATCGTCGATCATGCCGGGCAAGGTGAACCCGGTGATCCCCGAGGTGGTCAATCAGGTGGCATTCGAGGTCATCGGCAATGACGTGACCATCAGCTTCGCCGCCGAGGCCGGGCAGTTGCAGCTGAACGCCTTCGAACCCATGATCGCCTACAGCCTGTTCCGGTCAGTCAGCCATCTTGAGGCCGCGTGCCGCACGCTGGAAACCCGCTGCATCCGGGGCATCACCGCCAACCGCGCCGCGCTGCGGGCCTCGGTCGAAAACTCGATCGGCCTTGTCACCGCGCTGAACCCGATCCTTGGTTATGAGGCCACGACACGGCTGGCGCTGGAGGCCTTTCACACCGGCTGTTCGGTGCCCGATCTGGTGCGGCGCGCAGGCCTGATGACCGAGGCGCAACTGGCCGCCGTCCTGAACCCCGAAACCCTGACGCGCCCGCAGCCTTTGGGCTGACGCGCAATCGGTCTGCCGCGCGGTGCCCCTACAGCGCAGCGCGGTAGATCTGCAGCACGTCCTCCACGCTCATGTCGCGGGGGTTGTTGTCCATCAGGCGACGGATGGCATGGGCCTCGGCCGCCCAGCCGGGCAGGTCGGCCTCGGTCGCGCCTTGGGCGGACAGCCGCATTTCCACCCCAAGCGCACGGCACCAGCGGCTGGCTTCGGCCAGCAGGTTCGCCGGATCAAGGCCCAGAGCCGCCGCGATCTCGGCGGTCTTCTCCGGCGCGACGGGCTGGTTGAAGGCCAGCACATGCGGGAAGATGATCGCATTGGCCAGCCCGTGCGGCAGTTTCAGCCGCGTTCCCAGCGGATAGGCCAGCGCATGGCCCGCCGCGGTGTTCACCGGGCCAAGGCAGATGCCGCCGTAATAGGCGCCCAGAAGCAGCGCCGCCCGGGCATCGGCATCGCTGCCGTCGGCCACGGCGCGCGGCAGGTTGGCGGCGACCAGCGCAATGCCCATCCGGGCGAAACCGTCGATCAGCGGATGCGCCTTGCGGTTGGTGAAGGCCTCGACGCAATGCGCCATGGCGTCAATTCCGGTGGCTGCGGTGACGGCGCGCGGCACGCTCATGGTCAGGGCCGGGTCCATCGCCACCATATCGGCCAGAAGGAAGGGGCTTTCGACCGCCAGCTTGTTCAGCGTGGCCGCATCGGTGACCAGCGCGCGAATACCGGCCTCGGACCCGGTTCCGGCGGTGGTGGGCACCAGCGCCAGCGCGTTCTGCCGCCCCGTCACCCGGTTCGGGCCGACCACGTCGGCCAACATCTGACCGCCGCGCAGCACGGTGACCAGCTTGGCCATATCCATCACCGACCCGCCGCCGAAGCCGACGACCAGATCGGGCGCGGCGGCGCGGGCGGCGGCCAGCGCGGCGTCAAGGTTGGTGGTGTCCGGTTCCGGCTCGACCCCGTCGAAGACGGTGACATGGCCGGGCAGCGCCAGCCGGTCCAGCATCGGGGCGACCACGGCCTGGGTCAGCACCAGAATGCGCGTGAACCCCTGATCCCGGGCCCAGGCGCCGATTTCGGCGGCGGTGCCTGTGCCGTATTCCACGCGGCGCGGCTGGTGAATGCGGATCGGGCGGGCTTGGCTGGTCATTGCGGAAAGTCCCTGACGGTGGCGCCGATGGCGAGAAGCTTGTCGCGCAGCGCCGATTGTTCATCTGCCGACAGGGCCATCAGCGGCGGCCGCAGCCGCAGCCAGCCCGGATCGCCGGTGCGGAAGGCGACCATCGCCTTGATCGCCGGAAGCTGGACGTAGGAATTCGACAGGTCGCGATGCGCCACGATGCGCGCCTGCGCGGCGGCCACGGCTTCGGCCTGCGCCGGGTCGTTCGCGCCGCGATAGACGGTCGCCAGTTCGGCCCCCACAAGGTTCGAAGTGGCGGTGATGCAGCCCGCCCCACCTGCCTGCATCAGCGGCAGCAACAGCGGATCGGCCCCGGCCAGCACCGAAAAACCGGGGAAGCGTTCGACCATCGCCGTCATGTTGTCGAACTTGCCGGCGGAATCCTTGATCCCCACGACGATGCCCGGAAACGCCGCGATCAGCCGCGCGATCAGGTCATGGCTGATGGCGATGCCGGCAACCTGCGGGATGTGATACAGCACCACCCGCAGCCGGTTGTCGCCCACGCCTTCGATGATGCGGGCATAGGCGGCAAAAAGCCCCTCGTCCGAGACACCCTTGTAATAGAAGGGCGGCAGCATCACCACGCGGGTCACGCCCAGCGACAGGGCATGGCGCGTCAGCTCGATGGTTTCGGGAATGGCCGCCACGCCGGTTCCGGGCAGAAGCCGCGCCGGATCGACGCCGCCGCCAATCGCCGCCTCAAGGATCGCCCGCCGTTCGGTCAGCGAGAAGGAATTGGCCTCGCCCGTGGTGCCCAAGAGGGCGACGCCAGTGCAGCCATCCTCCAGCAGGCGCTGGCAATGGGCGGTGAAGGCCGCCAGGTTGGGCGACAGGTCGGCGTTCAGGGGCGTTGCGGCGGCGCAGAAGACGCCGGTCACGGCAGCAGTCATTGTTCGGCCCTCGGGCTGGCGGCCATGCGACGGGCATAGGCCAGCGCATGATCCAGATTGATGTTCTTGGCGATGCCCTTGCCGGCAATGTCGAAGGCCGTTCCGTGATCGACCGAACAGCGGTCGATGGGCAGCCCGACCGAGACGTTGACGGCCGTATCAAACGCCACCAGCTTGATCGGGATATGGCCCTGATCGTGGTACTGCGCGATCACCAGATCGAAGGCGCCCTGATAGGCCCGGTGATAGACGGTATCGGCCGAAATCGGACCCTGCACGTCAATCCCCTCGGTCTGCGCCAGCGCGACGGCGGGGGCAAGGAAACTGTCGTCCTCGGTCCCGAACAGCCCGCCCTCGCCGCAATGGGGGTTGATGCCGGCGACCGCGATGCGCGGCTTCCGGCCAAGGCGCAGGAAGTGATTGTGGCCGGCGCGGATCGTGGCCAGCACCCGTTCCACCGTGGCCCGCCCGATGGCGTCGCGCAGGCTGACATGGGTTGAAACGTGGATGACGTTCAGCCGCTCGGACGCCAGCAGCATGAACGACGATTTCGCCCCGGTCAGCGCCGCGAGCATGCCGGTGTGGCCGTCATAATGGTGGCCGGCGGCATTCAGCGCGGCCTTGTTGATGGGCGCGGTGACGATGCCGGCGATCGCGCCCGCCATCGCCTGATCGACGGCCGCCTTGATGAAGCGAAAGCAGGCCTCGCCCCCCCGGTCGTCCAGCTTGCCGAAGGGCAGCGGTGCGCCCGGAATGTCGGTGTGATGCACGTCCAGCGCCGCAAGGTCCATCCCGGTGCGCAGCACGGTCTCGGCGGCGGCAAGGCTTTCGCGGTTGCCGAAGACGCGATAGCGCGCCCGTTCGGCCGGGCGCAGCGCCGCCAGCGAGCGCAGGATGATCTCGGGCCCGACCCCTGCGGGGTCTCCCATAGTGATGCCGATGGGGGCGGTCATTCGGTTCCTTCCCAGTTCAACTTGTCGGGCGCGCTGACCGCGTGGCAGGCCACATGATGGCCCGTGGCCACTTCGCGCCATGCCGGCACCGCGCTGCGGCAGGCGTCGCGGGCGATGGGGCAGCGGGTGTGGAAGCGGCAGCCCTGCGGCGGGTTCAGCGGCGAAGGCACTTCGCCCTGCAGACGCTGGCGGCTGCGCGCCGATTTCGGATCAGGCTCGGGCACCGCCGAAAGCAGCGCGCGGGTATAGGGGTGCATCGGCTGCGAGAAGAGCGCGCCCGCAGGGGCAAGTTCGGCCAGACGGCCCAGATACATCACGCCGACCCGGTCCGAGATGTGGCGCACCACCGCGAGATCATGCGCGATGAAAAGGTAGGTCAGCCCATACTTCTCTTGCAGGTCCAGCAGCAGGTTCAGGATCTGCGCCTGAACCGAAACGTCCAGCGCCGAAATCGCCTCGTCACAGACGATGAAGCGCGGCTCACAGGCCAGGGCGCGGGCAATCGCCACGCGCTGCCGCTGGCCGCCGGAAAGCTCATGCGGATAGCGGTTGGCAAAGCGCGGGGTCAGGCCGACATCGGCCAGCAGCCGGGTCACCCGCGCGGGCAGGTCGGCCTTGGTGGCCAGCCCGTGGAACAGGATCGGCTCGGCCAGCGCCTCACCGATGGTCATGCGCGGGTTCAAAGTGGAATAAGGGTCCTGAAAGACGATCTGCAGCTCACGCCGCAGGGGGCGCATGGCGTCTTCGTCCAGGCCCGCAATCTCTTGCCCGCGATAGCGCACCGACCCGCCGGTCGGGCGGTGCAGGTTCAGCAGGCAGAAGCCCGTGGTGGACTTGCCGCAGCCCGATTCCCCCACAAGACTAAGGGTTTCGCCTTCGATCACCGTGGCGGTGAAATCGTCCAGCGCGTGGACCGTGGCCGACCGTTCGCCAAAGGCGCCGACCCGCAGGTCAAAGCGCTTGGACAGGCCGGCAATCTCGATCAGGGGGGCGGTCATGCGGCGGCCCTTTCGGTCATCACGGGGCAGGCGACGCGGTGGCGCGGGTCGCTGCCGGGCACGGGGGCAAGCCTTGGCACGGCCTCGGCGCAGGCCGCCACGGCATGGGCGCAGCGGGGCGCAAAAGGGCAGCCCGGCGGACGGCGGCCCGGCTCGGGCGGGGTGCCGCCGATCGAGGGCAGACGCTCCATCGCTGCACCGGCCAGCGTGGGCAGCGAGGCCAGAAGTCCCCGGGTGTAGGGGTGCGTGGGCCGTTCGAAGATGGCGGAAACGGGGGCATCCTCAACCACCGTGCCGGCGTAAAGCACGGCGATCCGGTCTGCCAGCCCGGCGATCAGCGCCAGGTCATGGGTGATCCAGACCACGGCCATCTGCATCTTGTCCTTCAATTCGCGCACCAAATCGACGATCTGGGCCTGAATGGTCACGTCCAAAGCGGTCGTGGGTTCGTCGGCGATCAGCAGGCGGGGATGGCCGGCAAGACCCATGGCGATCATCACCCGCTGCCGCATGCCGCCCGAAAGCTCATGCGGCCAGGCGCGGGCTCGTTCGGCCGGGCCGGGAATGCCCACCAGTTCCAGCAGTTCCACCGCGCGGGCCTGTGCGGCCTCTTTGGCCAAGCCCTTTTGCCAGATCAGTGCCTCGGCAATCTGGTCGCCCACCCGGATCACCGGATTCAGGCTGGTCATCGGGTCCTGAAAGATGAAGCCGATTTCCGAGCCACGCACCTTGCGCAGTTCTTTCGGCCCCAGCTTCAGCAGGTCGCGCCCGCCGAACATCGCGCTGCCACCCGTGGCGCGGATGCGGTTCGGCAGCAGGCCCACCAGCGACAACATGGTCAGCGACTTGCCGCAGCCGGATTCGCCGACGATTCCCACGGATTCTCCCTGCTGGATCGCCAGGTCGATGCCATCGACCACGCGGGCCGGCCCGCCGTCGCGGGCGATGTCGATGGTCAGGCCCCGGATATCAAGAAGCGCGGTCATTTCTGCCCCTTCGGATTCAGGGCGTCGTTCAGCCCGTCGCCAAGGAAGTTGAAGGCCACCGTCACCACCGCCAGAACGGCAGCCGGCGCCAGCAGAAGGTGCGGATAATTCGTCCAGACCCGCAGCCCGTCGGAAATCATGTTGCCCCAGCTGGGCGTGGGCGGCGTCACGCCGACGCCCAGGAAGGAAAACGCGCTTTCCAGCACCATCGCCGTGCCCAGACCGGCCGAGACGGCAACGATCAGCGGGCCCATGGCGTTGGGCAGCACATAGCGCATCAGGATGATGCGGTTGGTCAGTCCCAGCGCCCGGGCGGCGGTCACATAGGGCCGGCCGCGCACCGACAGCACCTGCGCCCGCACCAGCCGCGCATAGGGCGGCCAGGTGATCAGCGCCATCGAGCCGAAGACCAGCACAAAGTCGATGATGGCCGAGTTGCGCCAGATCGGGTTCAGCGTCTCCATATAGCGCGCTTCCATCCACAGGCTGATGGGCTGCTTCAGGCTGGCGTTGATGACGACCACCAGCAGAAGCTGCGGTACAGACATGGTCATGTCGGTGAACCACATCACGAAGCGGTCGAAGGCGCCGCCGTAAAAACCGGCGATGGCCCCCAGAACCACGCCGATCAGCACCGCCGCCACGGTGACGCCCACCGCCACCAGAAAGGCCGTCCGCGCGCCATAGATCAGCCGCGACAGCACATCGCGCCCCAGATCGTCGGTGCCCAGCCAGTGCAGGCCCGAGGGCGGCTGGTTCCGCGCGTCCAGATTCTGCGACAGGAAGTCATAGGGCGACATCCACGGCCCGAAGGCCGCGACGATCACCAGAATTGCGATGATGAACAGCCCGATCACCGCCAGCCGGTTGCGGCGCAGCCGCTTCCACGCATCGCGCCACAGGCTGGACGGGCGGTCGTCTTCGGCAATCGCGGTCATCAGCGGGCCCCCTTCGCATCGGCCGCACGCGGATCAAGCAGCGGGTAAAGCAGATCGACCAGCAGGTTCGACAGCATGACAAGGAACGACCCGATCAGCGTGATGGCCAGGATCACCGGGAAGTCCGAATTGGTCAGCGCCGAAACCGTCAGCCGCCCCAGCCCCGGCAGGCCGAAGACCAGTTCGACAAAGATCGCGCCGTTGACGATGGTGATCATGATCAGCCCCAGCTGGGTGACCACCGGCGTCAGCACCGGGCGCAGAATGTGGCGCAGGGCCACCACCAGTTCCGGCACGCCCTTGGCGCGGGCGGTGCGGACGTAATCCTCGCTCATCACTTCGATCACGGCGGCGCGGGTCTGGCGCAGGATCAGCGCGATGGGCTGGAATGACAGCACGATCAGCGGCAGCAGGACCTTCACGCTAAAGATGCCGCCCCAGCCATAGGGCACGCTGCCATCGGGCAGCACCGCCAGCAGCAGCACCATCAGAAGCGGCCCGGCGACATAGGCCGGAATGGCCCACAGCGCCACGGCGGTGCCAAGGATGATGTAATCCAGCCGCGAATTCTGCCGCAGCCCGGCAATCATGCCCAACGGAATGGCGACGATGGCGGTCACCAGAATGGCGCAAAGGCCCAGCTGGAACGAAACCGGCGCGGCCGCCTTGACCATGGCCCAGACCGACCGGCCCGACACCAGCGAGTTGCCGAAGTTGCCCTGCAGCAGGTTCCAGATATAGCCGCCGAACTGCACGATGAACGGGCGGTTCAGCCCGGCCTGATCGCGGATCGCCTCGATCTTGGCCGGGTCATAGGCCACGTCGCCGGGCGCGCGCAGGAAGATCAGCTTGATCGGGTCGCCGGCGCCGTAGAAGGCCAGCGCATAGACCGCAAGCATGACCAGAAGCACCGATGGCACCCACAGGATGAAGCGGCGGAGGATATAGGCAAACATGGCCATTCCGGGGGTCAGGGGTGAAACGGGGCAGGGCCGTCAGGCCCCGCCCCGCCCCGTGCAGCACGGGTTCAGGCGATCGAGATGGCCCAGGGCGCGACGATCTGCCAGTCGAGGTTCTTTTCCATCCCCGAGACATTCGCGGTGGCCCAGCGGCTCATCGTCTGCTTGTACCAGGGGATGAACATGAAGTCGTCGCGGAACAGCCGCTGCGCTTCCTGCGCCAGCGTCACGCGCGCCGGGTCATCGACGGGCTTCGTCAGCGCCTCGGCGACCTTGGCATCGACGGCGTCGTTCTTGTAGCCGCCCATCTTGCCCTGCGCATTGCCCGAGCCGCTGGCGATGGACCCCGCCAGATAGCTGGGCGCGTCCGGCACGCGGGTGCCCACGTCATCGCGGAAGATCTGCACCGCGTTCTGGTCGGGGCCGGCGTACTGGTCCTGCTGGGGCTTCATGTCGACCGCGGTGATGCCCAGATTCTGGCGCCACTGTTCGGCGATATACTGCGCCGCCGCTTCGTTCGCGGGCGACGAGATGCCGACGAACAGGATCTTCGGCAGCTTTTCCGGCCCGCCATAGCTCGACTCGGCCAGCAGCGCCTTGGCGCGCTCGGGGTCGAAGGGGAAGGGCACGAAGGCCGCGTCATCCGCCCCGGGAACCGAGTTCATCACGCTGTCGGTCTTCTGGTGCGGACCATCGGGGAACGAGGCCTTGATCAGCCCGTCGCGGTCGATGGCCAGGATCAGCGCCTCGCGCACCTTCGGGTCGTCCATCGGCGCGCGGGCGGCGTTAAACCAGAAGTGCTGGCTGGTGGGAATGGTCGGCCCGCCGGCAAATTCGGCGCCCAGATCCTGCACCATGGTCGAGGTGACCAGTTCGGTATGGGCCTGATATTCGCCCGATTTCAGCATTTCGGTCGCGGTCACGTTGTCTTCGACGGCCGTGATCTCGATCCCGGCCAGCTTCGGCGCGGTGCCGAAGAAATGCGGGTTCGGCGCAAAGGCCAGCGTGCCCGCATCAAGGTCGATCGCCGTCAGCATGAACGGGCCAGAGGTAACACCGCCGTTTTCCGGGCGGAAGAAATCAAGCACTTCATTGCCGTCGGCGCCCCGCGCCTGCGACACCTTCACGATGGGCGCGATGTGGTTGGCAAGGCGCATGTAGAAGATCGGGTCCGGCCCGGTCAGGGTGACGGTGATGGTCGCGGCATCGGTCACGGCGATGCCCGGAATATCGGTCGCGGCGCCGTCCTTGACGGCCGCATAGCCGTCGACATTGGCCAGAACCTGGTCGATCCGCTGGTTCTTCGTGGCCGGCATCGCCGACAGTTCCCAGCTGCCCTTCACGTCCTCGGCGGTGATGGCCGAGCCGTCCGAGAAGGTGGCGGCGGGGTTCAGCTTGAAGGTCCAGACGGTGAAGTCGGCGTTCGGCGCCCATTCGGTCAGCACATAGGGCTGAATCTCGCCGTTCTCGTTGAAATACATCGCGCTGGCGTTCCAGACCGAGTTCCAGCGATAGGGCACCCCGCCACCGCGCAGCGGCGACCAGTCCTGCGAGAAGGCGGGATTGATCGCCTTCAGGATCTGGCCTTCCTGCGCCATCACGATGCGGGCGCCCGGCCCAAGCGCCGCCACGGCCACGACCGAGCCGAGGCCCAGCTTCATCATGCCACGGCGGGTCAGGCCCGCGCCACGCGGCGTCATCTTGTTGTCCATGTTCTCCTCCCAAGCAGTGAGCGGCCCCGCAGCCTTTCGCGACCCCGGTGGCGCAGCCATGTGCCACGGGAAATGAACAACTTTGCGGCTTATCTGTCAACTTGTTATTATAGGATCAAGAAGTCCGGCGATTTTCTGGCCGAGTTCTTATGGCATTGACATTCAGAAGATTGAAATTACTTGATTTAAGTATAGTCCGCCTTTCGGAAGGCTGTTCGGCTACACTTGACAACTTGTGCAATCCTGTCACCTTCCCCCCGTCATCCGCGCAAGAACCCGGAGTTTCCGATGCCCGAATCCATGCCCGCCCGCGAACTTCACCGCGATGAAATCGTCTCGCGCATGGACGGGCTGTTGCGCCCGAACGCGGCCGAGCCGGATCGGACCGATGCGTTCCTGCCCTCGCCCGTGGTGCAGAACCATGCGGCAAACCTTGCTTTTCTGCCCGATGGCAGCCTGGCCTGCGTCTGGTTCGGCGGCACGATGGAGGGGATGGGCGATATCTCGGTCTGGATGTCCACCCTCGCCCCCGGCAGCGACCGGTGGAGCGCGGCGCGGCAGCTGACCGATGATTCGCAGCGGTCCGAACAGAACCCCGTGCTGTTCAATGCGCCGGATGGTGCGGTCTGGCTGTTCCACACCAGCCAGCCGGGCGGGCGGCAGGATGAATGCCGGATCATGGCGCGGGTATCGGCCGATGGCGGTGCCAGTTTCGGCCCGCCGCGCCTGATCGGCGAAACCCGGGGTGTCTTCGTCCGCCAGCCGCTGCGCCTTGGTCCGGCGGGCGAATGGCTGCTGCCGGGCTTTCACTGCATTGCCACCCCCGGCGCCCGCTGGACCGGTGACCGTGATCTGGCAGTCATGCTGGTGTCGCGCGATGCCGGCCAAAGCTGGCAGACCGTGGCCGTGCCCGAAAGCACCGGCGCCGTTCACATGAACCCCCTGCCGTCCCGCAACGGGGTGATGCCGGCCTTCTACCGCGACCGCTTCGCGCAATCGGTGCGCCGCAGCCTGTCGCATGACGGCGGCCTGAGCTGGAGCGCCCCAGAACCCACGGTGCTGCCCAACAACAACTCGTCCGTGCAGGCCGTGCGGCTTCACGACGGACGGATTGCCATGGTCCTGAACCCGGTCAACGCGGCGATGTCGGCCGACCGCCGCGCCTCGCTTTATGATGAGATCGAGGATGAGGGCGATGCCCCCCAGGGCACCGGCGGCGCGATCTGGGGCGTGCCGCGCGCGCCGATGACGTTGGCCATCTCGCCTGATGAAGGCGACAGCTTTCCGGTGATGCGCAATCTGGAAACCGGGCCGGGCACCTGCCTGTCGAACAACTCGCAGGATGCGGTGAACCGTGAGTTTTCCTATCCTTCGATCCTTCAGGGCCCCGACGGCGCGCTGCACATCGCCTATACCTACCACCGCCGCGCGATCCGCTATGTCCGGCTGGAAAGCGCCTGACGCGGGCGATTGGCGCTTTCCGCGGATGGGGCCGACCTGCTAGACCGGGCAGACCCGAACCCCCGAGGCCCAAACCCGAGGACTGCCATGAAGATCGCCACCTGGAACATCAACTCGGTCCGTCTGCGCGAAGGGCTTGTCGTGCGCTTCCTGCAGGAAGAAGCGCCCGACATCCTGTGCCTTCAGGAATGCAAGAGCCCGGTCGAGAAGATCCCGCTGGAGCAGTTTCAGGCGCTGGGCTACCGCCACATCGTCGCGCGCGGGCAAAAGGGTTACAACGGCGTGGCGATCCTGTCGAAGCAGCCGATCATGGATGCGGGCGACAAGGATTTTGCCCGGATGGGCCATGCCCGCCACGTTGCGGCCCGGCTGGAAAACGGCGTGGTGATCCACAACTGCTATGTGCCCGCCGGCGGCGACATTCCTGACCGGAACGAGAATGAGAAGTTCGGCCAGAAGCTCGATTTCCTGACGGATATGCGTGACCATTTCCGCTGGGAACGGCCCGACCGCGCAATTCTGGTGGGCGACCTGAACATCGCGCCCCGCGAAGATGACGTGTGGGACCACAAGGCGCTGCTGAAGATCGTCAGCCACACCCCGATCGAGGTTCAGCACTTCCATGACGTGATGGAGGCCGGCGGCTGGCTGGACGTGACGCGCAAGGACATTCCCGAAGGCCGGCTTTACAGCTGGTGGTCCTACCGCAGCCCCGACTGGAACGCGGCCGACAAGGGCCGGCGGCTGGACCATGTCTGGGCGACGCCCGACATCATCGGCGCAGCCCACGGCAGCCGGGTCTTGCGCGACGTGCGCGGCTGGGACCAGCCCAGCGACCACGCCCCGGTGATCGCCGAGTTCGACCTGTAAGCGGGCGTCTGAAGCCGGATCAGGTTGCGGGGCCTTAAGGGCCCGGCGCCTTGGGCCGCAGGGATATATGAGGGCAAGGCCTGACCGCCGGGCGGACAGCCGACATGTGAGTCCCGCGCTTCATGGCGCAAGAACTGCCGACACTGCGCGTCGTGGCCACGTTGCAGAATGCCCGCCCGAGGGGGCGGTCGGGCATTGCCCGGGCGCGCTTCGCGCTTGATTCCCGGGCGCATACGAAGCCAGCCCCGCCTAAAGCGGAACGGCGGTGGTGTTCTTGACCTGCCGCAGCGCGAAGCTGGTGGAAATGGCCTGCACATGCGGCAGCGCCAGAAGCCGCGTCTTCACCGTGCGTTCGTAATGCGCGATGGACCGGGCAATCACCTGCAGCATGTAGTCATGATCGCCCGAGATCGAGTGGCACTGGATCACCTCTTCCACGCGGCCCGCCGCCTCTTCGAAGGCTTCCAGATGGGCGCGGCTGTGGCCGTTCATCCGCACCGCGCAGAAGGCGGTGACGTCATAGCCGATGCGGGCCGGGTCGATGATGAACCGGCGTTCCTCGACGATGCGTTCTGACCGCAGCCGCGCCAGACGCCGCCAGACGGGCGAATGGCTGAGGCCCGTGCGCTCGGCAATCTCGCGCAGGCTCAGGTCAGGTTCGGCCTGCAGCAGCCGCAGGATGCGGCGGTCGGCGTCGTCGAGGGGGTCGGTATTGTCCGGCATGGCGGGCTTTCGGGTCAGGACCAGGCGGGTTTGCGCTTTTCAAGGAAGGCCGCGATGCCCTCGCGCGCCTCATCGGTTTCCCAGGCGTCGGCAAGGGCGGCGATGCTGGCCTCGATCCGCTCGGGGGTGATGGGGGCGCCCAGGCTGCGCGCCAGCCGCTTGGCGCGCGCCACCGCGCCGGGGGCCACCGCCAGATAGGGCGTCACCTCGGCCTCAATCGCCGCTTCGGCCTGATCGGTGGCGACAAGGCGCGAGACAAGGCCCAGCCGCACCGCCTCGGCCGCGTCAAAGATCCGCGCCGACATGAAGACCTGCCGCGCCGCGCCTTCGCCCATCCGCGCGATGACATGGGGCGCGATGGTGGCGGGAATGATGCCCAGCCGGGTTTCGGTAAAGCCAAAGCGCGCGTCCGGGTCGGCCAGCACCACGTCGCAGGCGGCCAGCAGCCCCAACGCCCCGCCATAGGCGCCGCCCTGCACATGGGCGATCAGCGGCGCGTCCAGCGTGTTCAGCGCCTGAAACACCGCCGCCAGACGCCGCGCGGCGGCGATGCGGGTGGCGCGGTCGGCCTGCACCTGCGCCATCATCCAGTCCAGATCGCCACCGGCGCAGAACACCGCCCCCGCCCCCCGCAGCACCACGGCGCGGATCGTCGGGTCGGTGTTGGTGCCGGCGGCAAAGCCCGTCAGCGCGTCGATCATCGCTGCTGACAGAGCATTGCGGCGGGCGGGCTGGTTCAGCGTCAGGCTGATGATGCCGCGGGCGTCGCGCCGGATGTCGAGGGTGTCGTTCATCTGTCCCGCCCCGTGATTGCCGCCGCATGCCGCGCGGCCTTTTCCAGCGCCGCCGGATCGACGCCGGTTTCATGCCCCAGCCGTTCCATCAGTGTCAGAACGGCTTCGGTCGCCACATTCCCCTTCGCCCCCGGCGCATAGGGGCAGCCGCCCATGCCGCCGACCGAGCTGTCGAAGACCCGCAGCCCATGGTCCAGCGCGACGGCGATATTGTCCAGCGCCCAGGCCTGCGTGTCATGGAAATGCCCCGCGAGACGGGCTGCCCCCAGTTCCGGCACCAGTAGCGCCAGCAACCGCTCCACGCCCGCCGGGGTGGCGTGGCCCAGCGTGTCGCCCAGGCTGACCTCATAGCACCCCATCGCCAGCAGGTCGCGCGCCACCGTCAGCACCACTTCGGGCGCGACCGGGCCGTCGTAGGGACATTCGGTGATGCAGGACACATAGCCGCGCACCGGCACCCCCGCCGCCTGTGCTGCGGCCAGAACCGGCGCGAAACGTTCAAGGCTTTCGGCGATCGAGCAGTTCAGGTTCTTCCGGCTGAACCCTTCCGAGGCCGAGGCGAAAACCGCCACCTCATCAGCCCGCGCGGCCCGGGCCGCGGTGAAGCCCTGAAGGTTCGGCGTCAGCGCGGCATAGCTGACACCGGGCGCGCGGGCGATCCCGCCCAGAACCTCGGCGGCATCGGCCATCTGCGGCACCCAGTGCGGGCTGACAAAGCTGGTCACCTCGATCCGGCGCAGCCCGGTGGCGGAAAGCAGATCGACCAGCCGGATCTTGTCGGCCGCCGGCACCAGCCGCGCCTCGTTCTGCAGCCCGTCGCGCGGCCCGACCTCAAAAAGCGTGACCCTAGCCATCCGCGGGCTCCAGCGCGACCAGAACGGTGCCGTCCTGCACCTGCTGACCCTGGGCCACCTGCACCTCGGCCACGGTGCCATCGCGCGGCGCGCGCAGGGCATGTTCCATCTTCATCGCCTCGACGATCACCAGCACCTCACCCTGTGCCACGCTCTGGCCCGGTTTGGCGGCCAGCAGCGTGACCAGCCCCGGCATGGGTGAGATCAGCGCATCGCCCGAAGCTTCGGTCCGGCGGTCGCGGCGCAGCGGGTCGTGCCGGCGGAAGGTGGCGGCATGGCCGGGCGAAAACAGCGTGACCGCATCGCCATGGCGCGCAAGGCCGAAGCGGCGGCTGTGCCCCGCGTGGTCAATCGTGACGCCGCCGTCCTGCAAGGTGGCGCGCAGGTCGGCACCGTCCAGCAGGATGCGGCCACCCTCCAGCGTCAGCCGCAGGTCGATCCGGTCATCCCCCCGCAGCAGCGTCACCGGCACCTCGCCGCCGCCCCACAGCCGCAGCCCGCGCAGGTGCGACCACGGGTCGGTGCCCGGCGGGTCCAGAAGGCCGCTCAGCACCAGCGCGGCAGCGGCGGCCTCGCCCGCTGGCGCATCGGGCAACGCCGACAGCGCCGCAAGATCGCGCGCGATCAGGCCGGTATCCACCTGCCCCGCGCCAAAGCCCGGATGGCGCGTCAGCGCATGCAGGAAGGCCAGATTGGTGACGGTTCCGGCCACCTGCGTTTCGGCCAGCGCCTGTTCCAGCCGCCGCAGCGCCGTGGCGCGGTCGGGGCCGTGGGTGATGATCTTGGCGATCATCGGGTCATACCACGGGCTGATCGCATCGCCCGGCCGCACCCCGCTGTCCACCCTAACCGGCGCACGGGCGAACTCGGTGGCCGGCGGAAAGCTCAGATGGTCCAGCCGGCCGGTGGCGGGAAGAAAGCCCTTGCCGACATCCTCGGCGTAAAGCCGTGCCTCGAATGCGTGCCCGTCGATCCGCAGATCACCTTGGGTCACCGGCAGGGGCTGACCGGCGGCGATGCGCAGTTGCAGTTCGACGAAATCAAGGCCGGTGATCGCCTCGGAGACCGGGTGTTCCACCTGCAGGCGGGTGTTCATCTCCATGAACCAGAAGCCATCGGGGCGCAGCCCCGTGCTGCCGTCCGCGATGAACTCTACCGTGCCGGCGCCGCGATAGCCGATGGCGCGGGCGGCTTCGACCGCCGCCTTGCCCATGGCCGCGCGCATTTCGGGCGTCATGCCGGGGGCGGGGGCCTCTTCGATCACCTTCTGATGGCGGCGCTGCAGCGAGCAGTCGCGTTCGAAGGCATGGATCACATTGCCATGGGCATCGGCAAACACCTGCACTTCGATGTGGCGAGGGGCGGTGATGTACTTCTCGACCAGCACGCCGTCGTCACCGAAGGCAGCCAGTGCTTCACGCCGGGCGGCGGCCAGTTCGGCGGCGAAATCGCGCGCGGCACCGACCAGCCGCATGCCCTTGCCGCCACCACCCGCCCGCGCCTTTATCAGCACCGGCCAGCCGATGCGTGCGGCTTCGTCGGCCAGAAAGCCCGTGTCCTGTTCCGCGCCGTGATAGCCCGGCACCACCGGCACGCCGGCCTGTTCCATCAGGCGCTTGGCGGCATCCTTCAGGCCCATGGCGCTGATCGCCCCTGCCGGCGGGCCGATGAAGACCAGCCCGGCCGCAGCAACAGCCCCGGCGAAATCGGGGTTTTCCGACAGAAAGCCATAGCCGGGGTGAATGGCCTCGGCGCCTGTGGCCAGCGCGGCCGCGATGACGGCGTCACCCCGCAGATAGCTTTCGGCCACAGGGGCCGGGCCGATGCGGATCGCTTCATCCGCCAGCGCCACATGGCGCGCGTCGCGGTCAGCATCCGAGCAGACGGCAACCGTCGCCACGCCCATGCGGCGGGCGGTGGTGATGATGCGGCAGGCAATCTCGCCCCGGTTCGCGATAAGAATCTTGCGGAACATGGCCGGCCCCTACATGCGGAAGACGCCGAAGCGGGTCGGCGCAATGGGTGCGTTCAGGCTGGCTGCAAGCGACAGGGCCAGAACCTCGCGTGTGCGGCGGGGGTCGATGATGCCGTCGTCCCACAGCCGCGCCGAGGCGTAAAGCGGATGCGACTGTTCCTGGAACTGCCGCAGGATCGGGGCCTTGATCGCGGCCTCGCGTTCGTCGGTCCAGCCGGTGCCCTCACGCTCGGCCCGGTCGCGCTGCACGGTGGCCAGCACGCCCGCCGCCTGTTCGCCGCCCATCACCGAAATCCGGCTGTTCGGCCAGGTCCACAGGAAGCGTGGGCTGTAGGCCCGGCCGCACATGCCGTAGTTGCCGGCACCGAAGGACCCGCCCACCAGAACGGTGATCTTGGGCACCGAGGTGGTGGCCACCGCTGTCACCAGCTTGGCACCGTCCTTGGCGATGCCGCCGGTTTCATATTTGCGCCCCACCATGAAGCCCATGATGTTCTGCAGGAAAATCAGCGGGATGCCGCGTTGCGAGCATAGCTCGACGAAATGCGCCCCCTTCAGCGCGCTTTCGGAAAACAGGATGCCGTTGTTGGCAAGGATGCCCACCGGCATGCCCATGACATGGGCAAAGCCTGTCACCAGAGTTTCGCCATAGCGCGCCTTGAATTCGTCCAGACGTGAGCCATCGACGACCCGGGCGATGACCTCACGGATGTCATAGGGGGTGCCGGCGCTGAAGGGCACCACACCCGGAATCTCGGCCGGGTCGTAAAGCGGTTCCTCGGGGGTTTGCAGCTGGGGGCCGGCCGGTTTCACCCGGTTCAGGTTGGCCACCGCCTGCCGGGCCAGCGCCAGCGCATGCAGATCATCCTCGGCCAGATAGTCGGCCACGCCGGAAAGACGGGTATGCACGTCGCCGCCGCCCAGATCCTCGGCGCTGACCACCTCTCCGGTCGCGGCGCGCACAAGGGGCGGGCCTGCCAGAAAGATCGTGCCCTGATCGCGCACGATGATGGTGACATCTGACATCGCCGGCATATAGGCCCCGCCGGCGGTGCAACTGCCCATGACCACAGCGATCTGTGGAATGCCCCTGGCGCTCATCTGCGCCTGATTGAAGAAGATGCGGCCGAAATGGTCGCGGTCGGGGAAAACCTCATCCTGATTGGGCAGGTTGGCGCCGCCCGAATCCACCAGATAGACGCAGGGCAGATGGTTGGTCTCGGCAATCTCCTGCGCGCGGAGATGCTTCTTGACCGTCATCGGATAGTAGGTGCCGCCCTTCACGGTGGCGTCGTTGCACAGGATCATCACCTCCTGCCCGCTGACCCGGCCGATCCCGGCAATCAGCCCGGCCGCCGGGGCATCGCCGCCATACATCCCATGCGCCGCCGTCGCGCCGATTTCCAGAAAGGGCGATCCGGCATCCAGCAGGTGCAGCACCCGGTCGCGCGGCAAAAGCTTGCCCCGCGCGGTGTGCCGCGCCGCCGCGGTGGGCCCGCCGCCCGCCTGCGCCAGCGCAAGGGCCGCCCGCACCTCGTTCATGGCGGTTTCGTGGGCGGCAAGGTTGGCGCGGAAGCTTTCGCTGCCGGTGGCGATGGCCGAGGAAAGAACGCTCACCCCTGCGCCCCCATCAGTTCGCGCCCGATCAGCATGCGGCGGATTTCGCTGGTGCCGGCGCCGATCTCCATCAGCTTGGCGTCGCGGAAGATGCGGCTGACCGGGGTTTCGTTCATGAAGCCCATGCCCCCCATCGCCTGCACCGCCTGATGCGCCACGGTCATCCCCTCTTCCGAGGCATAAAGCACGCAGGCCGCGGCATCGGCGCGGGTCACCTGCCCGCGGTCGCAGGCGCGGGCGACTTCATAGACATAGGCCCGGGCCGAGTTCAGCTTGGTGTAGATGTCGGCGATCTTGCCCTGCATCAGCTGAAACGACCCGATCGGCTGGCCGAACTGCTTGCGCGAGGCGAGATAGGGCATGATCTCATCCAGACAGGCGGCCATGATGCCGGTGCCGATGCCCGACAGCACGACCCGCTCGTAGTCCAGCCCCGACATCAGCACGCGCACCCCGCGCCCCTCGCCGCCCAGAATGTTTTCGGCCGGCACCTCGACATCCTGAAAGATCAGTTCGGCGGTGTTCGAACCGCGCATCCCCAGCTTGTCGAAATGCGGGCTGGTCGTGAAACCCGCCATGGTTTTCTCGATCAGGAAAGCGGTGATCCCGCGCGCGCCTGCCTCGGGGTCGGTCTTGGCATAGACCACCAGCACATCAGCGTCCGGGCCGTTGGTGATCCAGAATTTCGTGCCGTTCAACACAAAGCGGTCACCCCGCCGTTCGGCCCGCAGCCGCATCGACACCACGTCCGACCCGGCCCCGGTTTCCGACATCGCCAGCGCGCCGATATGTTCACCCGAGATCAGCCGGGGCAGATAGCGCTGCTTCTGCGCCTCGGTCCCGTTCAGGGCGATCTGGTTGACGCAAAGGTTCGAATGCGCGCCGTAAGACAAGGACACGCTGGCCGAAGCGCGGGCGATCTCCTCGACCGCGACGACATGGGCCAGATAGCCCATGCCCGCCCCGCCATATTCCGGCGGAACCGTCAGGCCCAGAAGGCCCAGTTGCCCCATTTCCGGCCAAAGCTCATTCGGAAAGGCGTTCTTGCGGTCAATCTCGGCCGCCATCGGCTTGACGCGCCCTTGCGCCCAGCGATGCACCATGTCGCGCAGCGCGCCGATCTCTTCGCCAAGATCGAACCGCATGGAATTCAGGAACATCGGTTTCCTCCCCCTCTGGCCCTTCGGTCATTCTGCCGCAATCGCGGCGGCCTTGTCTTCTGCGCCAAGCCGGTCGCGCAGCTTGCGACGCAGGGTCATGGCCTTGGCATGCGCCGCTTCTTTCACTGGGCCGTAACCGCGCACCTCGTCGGGCCAGCCCAGAAGGGCGGCGCAATCGGCGGGGGCATGCCGCAGATGGCGTTCGGCCAGCGCAAGGTCGGCCTCGTAATCGGCGATCATCGCCCGTTCCATCCGCCGGTCGGCGGAATGGGCGAAGGGATCGAACGGCGTGCCTCGCAGTGCTTTCATCCGCGCCAGCACCCGCAGCACCGGCATCAGCCAGGGGCCGAAACGGCGCTTCTTCGGTCGGCCCTGCGCATCGCGCCCCCAAAGGAAGGGCGGCGCAAGGTTGAAGCTTGGCCGCAGGTCACCCTGGAAGGCCTCGGCCAATGCCGCGCGCGCCTCGGGCGTCGTGTGCAGGCGGGCGACCTCATACTCGTCCTTGTAGGCCAGAACCCGGGCATAGGTGATGGCGACCTTGCGCAACAGCGCCTCATCCGCGCCGGCCTGCGCCAGCCGGTCCAGCGTGGCGCGGTAGCGGACGGCCAGCGCGGCATCCTGCCAAAGCGTCAGATGGGTGGCGCGGTGTTCCGTCACCTCGCGCAGGTCCATCCCCTCCAGCGCCCGTCCCTGAGGCGCCGGCAGCGCCGCGCGGGCCGGATCATGGGCCAGAACCCGGCCCCAGTCGAAGGCCCGTTGGTTGGCCGCCACAGCCACCCCGTTCAGCGCGATGGCTTCGGCCAGCGCCTCTTTCCCCACCGGGATCAGCCCGCGCTGCCAAGCGTAGCCCAGCATCATCACATTCGCCGCGATCTCATCCCCGCACAGCGCCCGCGCCGCCGCGGTAAAGTCCTGACGGTCGGCCGGGGGCCGGGTGACGCGGGCGATGGCGCCCTCGACCTCGGCCGGGCGGAAGTTGAAATCGCGCTGGCGCACGAAATCCGACACCGGCGCAAGATGGCGGTTCACCACGGCATGGGTATGGCCCGGGTCGCACAGCTGGACCGCCTCTTTCGACCCGCCCACCACCGCATCGGCCGCCAGCAGCACATCCGCACCGCCCGCCGCGATGCGCGGGGCGGTCGGCGGGGCATCGGCCGGACCGATGCGGATATGGCTGATGACGGCGCCGCCCTTCTGTGCCAGCCCCGCCATATCCAGGATCAGCGGCCGCCGCCCCTCGATATGGGCCGCCATGCCGATCAGCGCGCCGATGGTCAGCACCCCGGTGCCGCCGACGCCGGTCACCGCGATGTTCCAGGTCCGGCCCGGCGGCGGAAGCTGCGGGTCGGGCAGGCTGGCGGTATCGGGCGCGGCCTGCGCCTGCGGCTTGCGCGGCACCGCGCCCTGCAGCGTCACGAAGGAAGGGCAGAAACCCTTGATGCACGAGATGTCCTTGTTGCAGGCCGACTGGTTGATGCGCCGCTTGCGCCCGAAGGCGGTCTCCTCGGGCTCCACCGCGATGCAGTTCGACTGGACCGAGCAATCGCCGCAACCCTCGCAGACCGCCGGGTTGATCCAGACCCGGATATCGGGATCGGGCGCCTTGCCGCGATGCCGCCGCCGCCGCAACTCCGCCGCGCAGGTCTGGACATAGACCATCACCGTGACGCCCGGCACTTCGCGCAGTTCGCGCATGACCTGATCGACCTCGTCGCGGTGGCGCAGTTCCGTGCCGGGGGCCAGTTCGGCCGGGTCATAGGCGCCGGGCCGTTCCGACAACAGCACCACCTTGGCCACCCGCTCATGATGCACCTGATGGGTGATCTGGGCGGGGCTCAGCTCGCCATCCACGGCCTGCCCGCCGGTCATGGCGACCGCGTCGTTGTAAAGGATCTTGTAGGTGATCGGCGCCTTCGCCGCGACCGACTGGCGGATGGCCAGAAGGCCCGAATGGAAATAGGTGCCGTCGCCCAGATTGACGAAGCGGTGCGGCTCGGTCGTGAAATGGCGGATGGCCGACCACGGCACGCCTTCGCCGCCCATATGGGTAAAGGTCTCGGTCCGGCGGTCCATCCACTGAGCCATGAAATGACAGCCGATCCCCGCCATCGCCGTTGACCCTTCGGGCACGCGGGTTGAGGTGTTGTGCGGGCAGCCCGGGCAGAAATGCGGCAGCCGCACCACCGGCGCCACAGGGCCCTGCCCGCGCTGGTCGGCCGCCTCGATCCGCGCCAGCCGGGCCGTCAGATGGGCGGCCAGCCCCTCGGGCAGATGCAGCCGCATCAGCCGGTCGGCAATGGCGCGGGCCACGGTTGAAACCGTCAGCCCCGTCGAATGCGACAGGAAGGGCCGGTCATGTTCATCGAACTTGCCGACGATCCGGGGCCGCACATCGGGGCGCCAGTTGAACAGCTGCTGCTTGATCTGGTTCTCGATGATCTCGCGGCGTTCCTCGACGATCAGAACCTCTTGCAGCCCCTCCGAGAAATGGCGGATGCCTTCGGGTTCCAGCGGCCAGGGCATGCGCACCTTGTAAAGCCGCAGCCCGATGGCCGCCCGTTCGGCGGCATGCAGCCCCAGTTCCTCGAAGGCCTGCAGCACGTCTTCATAAGCCTTGCCCGAAGCCACGATGCCGAACCGTGCGCCGGGCGTGTCGAACACCGTCTGGTCCACTCGGTTCGCCCGGGCGAATGCGATGGCGGCATAGCCCTTCATCTCTTGCAGCCGCGCGTCCTGATCCAGCGGCGGATCGGGCCAGCGCAGGTTCAGCCCGCCCGGCGGCAATTCGAAATCGGCGGGCAGGACAAAGCCACGCTCTTCCTGCGCCAGGTCGATCACCGCCGTCGTCTCGACGGTTTCCGAGATCACCTTGTAGCCCACCCAGCAACCGGAATAACGCGACATGGCGATGCCCAGCAGCCCCAGCTCAAGGAACTCCTGCACCGTCGAGGGGTAAAGGTAAGGCATCAGCGCCGCGATGAAGGCATGGTCCGACTGATGCGGGATGGATGAGGATTTGCAGGTGTGGTCGTCGCCCGCGATGGCCAGCACCCCGCCATGGGCCGCCGTTCCTGCCGCGTTCGCGTGTTTCAGCACATCGCCCGACCGGTCCACCCCCGGCCCCTTGCCGTAACAGATGCCCAGAACGCCGTCTTTGGTGGCGCCGGCCGAAAGCCCGGCCTGCTGGCTGCCCCAGACGGCGGTGGCGGCAAGGTCTTCGTTCAGGCCGGGCTGAAACACCACGCCCGCCGGTTCCAGAAAGCGGCGGGCCTGCATCAGCTGCTGGTCGTAATTGCCCAAGGGTGAGCCGCGATAGCCCGAGATGAAGGCGCCGGTGTTCAGCCCCGCCGCGCGGTCGCGCCGCAACTGCGTCATCGGCAGCCGCACCAGCGCCTGCGTCCCGGTCAGGAACACCCGTCCGGCGGTCGCGGTGTATTTGTCGTCAAGCGAGACCGGATAACCCATGGCTCCGCCCTCCCCGGCAGTCGCCCGTTGCACCGGCCGAGTCTGTCCCGGTTCTGGGGAAATCGTGTCACTTTTATCCGCGCCAGTCTTGTCAACTTTGCGAAACTGTCACGCAGTTGGCGGATTTCGGGGAACAATGGACCTCGGCGGCCTACCGCCCGCGGGTCCAGCCCCGGCCGCGCCGCAGCTTCACCGCCAGCGATACCGCCGCATAGGCCAGAAACCCCGCCGGGTCGCGCAGCGCCATCAGCGCAAGCGCACCGGGGCGAAGGCGTGCCTTGCCCTCACGCCCCGGCAGGTCGGGGTAAAGGCGGGCAATCTCGGCCACCCCGGCATCCTGCCGGCGGCGGACGCGGGTCAGCGCGGCGAAACCTTCGATCATCGGCCAGTCATAGGGTGCTGCGATCTGCACCCGCTCTTCCGGGGCGAACTGCAGCCGCACGAAGGTATCGTCCGAGATGATGGCCGGAAAATCGCCCCAGCGCGCCCGGCCCGCGGCGTTGACCGCGAAAAGCCCGTAGCCCGGCGCGTTGGACCGGGCAAAGGGCAGGCGTTGCCAGAAGCGGGCATAGGCGCGGGTCACGGCGCTGCGGGCGCGGGGAATGCGCGCGGTTCCCGTGGCATAGCGCGGTGCGTCGCCTGCCAGCGCCGCGACCAGCGCCGCCATCAGCGGGGCCGAGACGATGACATCCGCATCCAGATAGGCACGCATGTCACC
>JACZKR010000378.1 GCA_014859945.1 Paracoccaceae bacterium
GCAGAACGCCAAGCACCCCGATCCACCGCCCGACGATCACGAATCCCGCGATCTCAAGCAACACATAGCCCAGAAACAGCGTCGCGATGCGCATAAGTCCCCCCCTGCGGCAACATCCTTACCCCGGCATGGTGGACTTGGCCGGACGCGCATCCTACATAGGAACCAACGGCCCGGATCGCCAACCCCCGGGCCCCGAGGTGCCGATGAATTCTCCCCTGATCCAGCTCTTGGTTCTGGCCGGGATCGCCGTTTTCCTGATCCTCAAGCTCCGTTCGGTGCTGGGGACGCGCGAAGGCTATGAAAAGCCGCCGCTGCCGATCGAAGATCGCCCGGCCGCCGCCCGCCGTGATTTCGAGGTGATCGAGGGCGGCCCCGACCGCGACATCATCGACCATGTCCCCGACGGGTCCGAGGCCGCCAAGGCGCTGGCCGCGATGAAACTGACCGAACCCGGCTTCTCGGTGTCCGAATTCCTCTCCGGCGCCCGCGGCGCCTATGAGATGATCCTGATGGCCTTCGAGCGCGGCGAACTTGACCGCATCCGCCCCTTCCTCTCGGATGAGGTCGAAGCCAGCTTCGCGCAGGCCATCAACGCGCGGGAACGCGAAGGCCTGACGGTCGAGGCCAGCTTCGTCGGCCTGCGTGAACTTGCGCTGGCCGAAGCCGAGTTCGACCGCGACACGCGCGAGGGCGAAATCACCGTCCGTTTCCTGGGCGAAATCACCTCGGTCGTCCGCAACAAGGCCGGTGAGATCGTCGAAGGCTCGCCGACCGAGATCAAGCGCCAGCGCGACAGCTGGACCTTCGCCCGCATCATGGGCGAATCCGACCCGAACTGGCAACTCGTCGCGACCGGGGACTGATGCGTGCCCTTGCCTGCGCCTGCGCTGTGGTTGCGGTCATGACCGCAGCCCTTCCCGCCCCGGCGCAGATGCTGGATTTCGAAAGCCTCGACGGCTGGGCCGAAGATGACCATCTGGCCGCCCTGACCACCTTCCGCGAAACTTGCGGTAAGCTGACCGATGCCGACTGGCAGCCGATCTGCCGCCTTGCCGCCGATGCCGGCACGACGCAAGCCGAAGCCCGTGCCTTCTTCGAACTTCTCTTCCGCCCCGTCCTGATCGGCAACCCGCCGGCGCTCTTCACCGGCTATTATGAACCCGAACTGGCCGGCTCCCCCGTCCGCACCCCCCGCTTCGCCTGGCCGATCTACCGCCGCCCGCCCGAACTGCAGGACGGCCAGGTCTATTATGACCGCGCCGCCATCGAATCCGGCGCCCTTCGCGGCCGAGGCCTTGAAATCGCCTGGCTCGAAGACCCGGTTGAGGTCTATTTTCTGCAGGTCCAGGGCTCGGGCCGCATCCGCATGCCCGATGGCAGCGTGATGCGCGTGGGTTACGCCGGCCGCAACGGCCATGCCTACCGCTCGGTCGGGCAAGAGATGATCCGCCGCGGCAGCCACACCCCCGATCAGGTTTCGGCCCAGGAAATTCGCGCCTATGTCCGCCGCAACGGCAGTGCCGGGCTTGACCTCCTCAACGTCAATCCTTCCTACATCTTCTTCCGCAAGCTTTCCGACCTGCCGGCCGACCGCGGCCCCATCGGTGCCATGGGCGCCTCGATCACCACGCTGCGGTCGGTCGCCATTGACCCGGCCTTCACCCCGCTGGGTGCCCCGGTCTGGATCGACAAGGCCGGTGCCGATCCGATCCGCGCCCTGATGGTCGCGCAGGATACCGGCGGCGCCATCAAGGGCCCCCAGCGCGCCGACATCTTCTTCGGCACCGGACCGGCGGCGGGCGAAGCTGCCGGAACGGTCAAGGACCCCGGCCAGATGGTCATCCTCCTCCCCATCGACCGCGCCTATGCGCTTCTGCCCGAGGGCTGAACATGCCCCGCCGCCGCCGTGGCCTGAACCCCGAGGATGAGGCGCTGTGGCAGGCCGTCGCCCGCAGCGCCCGACCCCTTCGGCCCAAGACCGCCCATCCCCCCGATCCCGATGTCGAGGCCGCGCTGCGCCCCCACCGCCTGCCGCCGGAACCCCATGTCCAGCCCGCAGACCGGCTGACCCCCTTCCGTCTGGGCGAACGCGCAGCGACCCGCCTGCCGCATCAGCTTGCCCCCAGCCCTTCGGCCACGCTCGCCGAGCAGCCCCTGCGCATGGACGCCAAGACCCATGGCCGCATGTCGCGCGGCAAGATCGCCCCCGAGGCGCGGATCGACCTGCACGGCATGACCCTGTCCGAAGCCCATGCCGAACTGGTGCATTTCCTGCTGAATGCGCAGTCCGACGGCCTGCGTCTGGTTCTGGTCATCACCGGCAAGGGCAAGCGCGGCACTGATGACGGCCCGATCCCGAACCGCATCGGCGCCCTGCGCCATCAGGTGCCGCAATGGCTGCGCCTGCCCCCCTTGGGCCCCGTGGTGCAACAGGTCGCCGAAGCGCACCTGCGGCACGGCGGATCAGGCGCCTATTACGTCTACCTGCGCCGCCGCTAGCCCGTTGTGGCCACGTTGCGCCATGGGCCGGTGGCCCCGACGCCACTCATCATGGCTGCGCTCTTCCCGGCCGCCTGCGGCGTTTGGCCAGTGGATGACCCCTGCTGTCGGCCAGCTTTCGGGCTCGTGATCCGGGTCAGGGCCAAAGCCGCGCTTTCCAACGCGGTATGGTCGGGGAAAAGGTTGAACTGCTGGAACACCATGCCGACCCTGGCCCGCAACCTTTCCGGCCTCAGCGCAACGATGGCAGAGTCTCCCGGCAGAATATCCCCGGCCGCGGTTTCGACCAAGCGGTTCAGACATCGCAACAGTCTCGACTTGCCCGAACCGACGACCCGATGATGCGGGTCACGCTGCCCGGTTCGACTTTCAGACCGATGCCCCTCAGAACCTCCATCTCGCCATAGGCCATCCGCAGGCCCCGCGACCTCACCCACCTCGATCAGCCCGCTTTGCGGCATCAGGCGGCGGCCCCCCCGCAAGCGGTTGTCGATGGTGTTGACCAGATCGGTCAAAGGCACGGTGATCAGCCGATAGAAGAAGCCGGCCAACTCCGCGCTGGACATGGGCGAAGTCGCGGCGGGCCTTCTGGTGGAAAGGCTGGCCAAGCCCGCTTTGCCCGCCCGTCACGTCGCCATACCGACTACGCTTCTCTGGCGCGGGTCGGTCAGGGCCGGATGGGCCCCGGCCGGCCCGGCAAGGCTGCCTGCTTTCAGAACGGCAGTCTCGCCTCAAGCGCATTCGCCAGATCCCAGTCGATCACCAGCTGATTGACCAGTTTCTGCGAGATCATTTCATGGATGACCTCGGCCCTTTCGCGGCCGATCGCAATCACCACAACCCCGGGCGTCCCGTTCTGCGCCGCGTTGCGCGCCAGCCAGGACAGGTGATCCATGGTGATGCCGGTCCACATCGCGTTGATTTCGGCCAACAGCGCCGCGTCCTGGGCCGAAAGGCCGGATTTGGGAATCAGGACGCCGCCGACATCCCCGGCAATCAGCGACCGCAGTTCGGCGGCCGAAATATCGCCCGCCAGCATCAGCTCGCTTTGCGCACCGCCCACCGGACGTTCGGACGAACCGACGCTGGTGATGATGGTGTCCATCTGCCGGATCAGCGCGCCTTCCCCCACGAAGATCCGGCGGTAGGAAGCCGCATCCTGAACATACTCGCGGATCGCCCGGGTCTTTGCCTGATCATAGCGCCTTGGGATGAAGGCCGGCACGCCGCCCAGAAGCAGCCTTTCGCCGCTGCCGTTCCCGACACTGTTGTTCAGCCGGTCGGCCAGAAGCGTGGATGAATGATCCGGCGACGCCAGCGTCAGAAGCTCGGCAGTGACCGGCACGAACTGAATAGACCAGTCCTTGCTCAGGCTGCGCCCGGCGGTTTCCAGTCCGTCAACCAGTGCCCCCACGGTGCGCCCCCAGGTCACCCCGACGATCGAGGCGCGCTGCAGCAGCTCGATCAAACGGCCGGCGGCCGACCGGCCAAGCCGGCGCGAGCGCAGGTCGAAGGCGCCGGCAGTGGGCGAGTCGCTGCCGCTGTCAAAAACCCGCACCTCGGGCGCGAAGCCGCCATTCGCCTGACTAAGCCTGCGTAGCCCCTCGACCAGCCCGCGGGGCGCGAGCAGTTGCTGCAAGTCCCGCATCACCTCGGGCGGCAGGTCCTTGTCGTTGAAGCGCAGCTCAACCTCAAGCCAACCCCGGTCGGTGGCATGGGCCAGCAGCCGCGAGACATGAGATTGTGAAACATTTCCAAGATGTTGGCGAATCTCATCCTGCGACAGCCCGTGACGGGCCCGCAGATAGGCCGCCTGCAGCGCCTGCACATCCCGGGCGCTTGTCGGCAACGGTTGATCCTTGCGCATGCTCGCTCCGGTTGCTGAAACCTGCATATCTATGCCGAATGGTTATTACTATGGCAAGGCCACAGCCGCGTCGCTAGCGTTTTTCACAGAGAGGGAAAGGGTCCGCACCGTTGGACCCACGGTTGATCCTGGGAGGGAAACATGAACCTGACACGGCGCAGCTTGCTGCAATCCACCACTGCCACGATTCTGGCCGCGGGCTTTCTGACGCCCCGCCGGGCGATGGCGGCTTCGGTCAAGATCGGCTTTCTGCTGAAGACCATGGAAGAAGAACGCTATCAGCTGGACAAGGCGGTTTTCACCGCCAAGGCCGAGTCGCTGGGCGCCGAGGTGATCTTCGATTCCGCCAACAACGACGAACAGCAGCAGCTGGCCAAGTTCGAGAACATGATCTCGAAAGGCGCGCAGGTCATCGTCATGCAGCCGGTCAACACCGGCACGGCGGGCGCCATGGTGTCGATGGCCAATGCCGAGGGCGTCAAGGTCGTCGGCTATGACTCGATGCTGACCAACGGCCCGCTGGACGCAATGGTGATGCAGGACAGCTGGGCCGTGGGCAAGCTGCAGGGCGAGGCCATGGTGGAATGGTTCAAGGCCCACAAGGGCGGCAAGGTCGAAGGCAAGGTTGCGCTGATCATGGGTCAGCCGGGCGATTCCAACGCCATCGCCATGTCCAGCGGCGCGCTGGAAATCATCAAGGCCAACGCGGGGCTGGAACTCGTGGCCGAACAGGCGCATGAGGGCTGGTCTTCGGAAAAGGCCATGGCCACGACCGAAAACGTCCTGACCAAATTCGGCAATGCCGTCGATGCCTTCATCTGCAACAACAGCGGCATGGCGCGGGGCGTGATTGCCGCGCTGGACGCGCAGGGTCTGGCGAGCGTCGACAAGGTTTTCGTCGCGGGGTCCGACGCCGATCTGGTGAACATCCAGTTCGTGGCGCAGGGTAAGCAGGCCGCCGAGATCTGGAAGAAGATTCCGCCGCTGGCCGAAACCGCGGCGCAGATCGCCTTTGATCTGGCCAGCAACCCCGACCTGCCCGCGGCCGAGGCAATCAAGGCGGACCGCGTGATCAACAACGGCATGGTAGATGTGCCCACGGTCGTCACGCCGGTCGTTCTGGTGACCAAGGACAATCTGGACGACACCGTCATCGCCGGCGGTTTCTACACCAAGGAACAGGTTTACGGCGCGTAATCCTCCCGGCCCGATCCGTCTGAAACCGCATCGGGCTGAAGCCGTGCCTCCGGGGTATCCCCGGGGGCACGCGCAATGATCCGTCATTTCCTTAGATCACGCAGCCGGAGGTTCCCCTCCGGTGGCGCAAGCACGGAGGTCGCTGGCGCGATGGCGAACGAAATCGTTCTGAAGATGGTGGACATCACCAAGGAATTCCCCGGGGTCAAGGCGCTGAGCCATGTGAACTTCGAAGCGCGCTCGGGTGAGCTGCTGGCTTTGATGGGCGAAAACGGCGCTGGCAAATCGACCCTGATGAAAGTGCTGTCGGGTGTCTGGCCCTATCCCACCTATACCGGTGACATCTATGTAAACGGTGAGAAACGAACCTTCTCCGGCACCCGGCAGGCCGAAGAGGCGGGCATCGCCATCATCTATCAGGAACTGAACCTGATCCCCGAGATGACGGTGGCCGAAAACATTTTTCTGGACCGCCAGTTCACCGATGCCATGGGCCGGATCGACTGGGTGCGGCTGAACCACGAAACCAAGCTGCTGCTGGACGAGTTGGGCATCCGCGACTTCAAGCCCACCGACAAGGTGTCCAGCATCACGGTCGGCAAGCAGCAGATGGTGGAAATCGCCAAGGCGCTGTCGAAGAAGGCCCGCATCCTGGTGCTGGACGAACCCACCTCGGCCCTGACTGACAAGGAGGTGGCCGACCTTTTCCGCATCATCCGCAAGCTGAAGGCGGATGGGGTCTGCATGTGCTACATCTCGCACAAGATGGAGGAGATTCAGCAGGTTGCCGACCGGATCGTCGTCCTGCGCGATGGTCAGACCATCGGCGATGTGACGCCCATCGCCGAAATCACCATGGATCAGATCATCAGCCGGATGGTCGGCCGCGACATCAAGGACATGTTCCCCAAGCGTGTTGCCAAGCGGGGCCGCAAGATCCTGGAAGTGCGCGATCTTGAGGTCGATCATCCGACCCTGCCGCATGAAAAGCGGGTCAAGAAGACCTCGTTCACGGCCTATGAGGGCGAGATTCTTGGCATCTCGGGCCTGATGGGCGCCGGGCGGACCGAACTGGTCGGCGGCATCTTCGGCGCCTATCCGGGCCAGTCGCGCGGCGAGGTGCTGCTTGATGGCAAGAAGCTGACGATCCGCTCACCCCGCGACGCCATCGACAACGGCATCGCGCTTCTGACCGAAGACCGCAAGGCGCTGGGCCTGTTCCTCAGCGAACCGATCAGCTTCAACACCACCATCAGCTCGCTGGAAACCGTCAGCAGCAAGCTGCTTGGCGTGATCAACCACGCGCGTGAGCGGGAACTGGTCACCGACTATGTCAAGCGGCTGGGCGTGAAGACCCCCAGCATCGACACCGTTATCGGCACGCTTTCGGGCGGCAACCAGCAGAAGGTGATCCTTGGCAAGTGGCTGAACTCAAAGCCCAAGGTCTTCATCCTGGATGAGCCGACCCGCGGCATCGACATCGGCGCCAAGGTCGAAATCTACAAGCTGCTGCACAGTCTGGCCGAAGAGGGCGTCGCGGTCATCGTGATCTCGTCCGAACTGCCCGAAGTGCTGGGCATCAGCGACCGCATCCTGGTCATGGCCGAGGGCCGGATCGTGTCCGAGTTCAACCGCGACACCGCGACCAAGGAAGCAATCATGGAATACGCGACGGGAAGCGCGAAGGGAGGAGACAGCAAATGACCAACAGCGGCCTTGTAAGCTTCATGAAGAAGAACGCGACACTGATCGCGCTGATCGTTCTGGCACTGGGGATGGGGATCGCCGACGATTCCTTCTTCACCGCCCGGAACCTGAGCAATCTGGCCCGTCAGGTCACGATCATCGGCATCATCGCCGTGGGCATGACCATGGTGATCCTGATCGCGGGAATCGACCTTTCCGTCGGCAGCGTTGCGGGACTGGCCGCCGTTGTCGTGACGATTCTGATGCAGAATGACATCAACGTCTGGATATCCATCGTGGTGACCCTGTCGCTGGTCGGCGTGGTGATCGGGGGGTGGAACGGCTTCTGGATCGCGCATTACAAGATACCAGCCTTCATCATCACGCTGGGCATGCTGACCATCGCGCGCGGTCTTGCCCTGACCATCTCGGACGGCAGCGCGGTGCCGGTGACGGACACCACCTTTCCGCTGATCGGGGGCGCCTATATTCCGCCGCTGATATCTGTCGTGCTGATCGCGGGTGTCTTCGGACTGGTGCTGTTTTCGACGCTGCGCAGCGCCATGCGGGTGCGGGCCATCGGTGGCCAGGTGGACAAGGTGCAGATCATCACCAACCTGATCCTTGCCGGCGCGGGTGCCGCGCTCGCGCTCTACATGTTCGGCAGCTACAACGGCATTCCCGTTCCCGTGGCGATCTTTGCGGTCATTGCCGGGGCGGGCATCTATGTGCTGGGACAGACCCGCTTCGGGCGCCGGCTCTATGCGCTGGGCGGCAACGAAGACGCCGCCCGCCTGTCGGGGATCGACGTCTACCGCACCAAGGTCATCGTCTACATCGTCGTGTCGGTGCTGTCGGCGCTGGCCGGGATTCTGCTGGCCTCGCGGCTGAACGGCGCCTCGCCCAACCTTGGCACGATGTTCGAACTTGATGCAATTGCCTCGGTCGTCATCGGCGGCACCAGCCTTGCGGGAGGTTCGGGCACCATCGGCGGCACGGTGATCGGCGCGCTGATCATCGGGGTGCTGAACAACGGGATGAGCCTTCTGGGTGTCTCGGCCTTCTATCAGCTGATCATCAAGGGCTTCATCATCATCCTCGCCGTCTGGTTCGACGTCCTGCAGAAACGCAAGTGATCGGACCCGCCCGCTGCATGGCTGCTCCCCCATCGCAGCGGGCCCCTTCTTTCGCCCCGGCGCCACCTGGTGTCAGGGGCAGACGAAGCAAAGGCTACGCCGCCGCACCGATCCGGGCCATCATTGCCCGACGCCAGCGGTCAGCCGCGCCGGTTTCGACGATCAGATGACTGTGGCGCCAGCGCCCGAACGGGAAGAATGCAGCAAGATGCCGGAACCTATGAAGATTGCAGTGTTGGGGCCGATCCCCCGGGACAGGATCGTCACCCACAACGGCGAGACGTTTGAGAAATATGGCTGCGTGATCTACACCGCCGCCGCACTTTCCGCGCTGGTGGGCGACAGCGGCACGGTTCACCCGCTTTGCCATGTCCGCAAGCGCGACACCGAACCGGTGCGCGATATTCTGCGGCAGTTTGCCAATGTCGAACTGTCGGGCATCACCTCGGCGCTGGATCAGGGCGATGTCGTTCAGCTGACCTATCTGAACCAGAACAAGCGCGTCGAACGCCAGACCGGCTTCATGGATCCGATCCTGCCCGAAGATCTGGCGGGCGTTCTGGATGCCGATGCCTTTGTCTGCGTGCCGATCACCGACTATCAGGTCAGCCGGGCCACCCTGAAATACATCAAGGAAAACAGCAGGGGCATCACGATTCTCGATGCTCACGGCCCGACAAGCTGCCTGACGCGGAACGGCGAAAGGCATCACCGCTTCTGGGCCGACCGTGACAGCTGGCTGCCCTATATCGACATTCTGAAAATGAACCTCGAAGAGGCGGCCTGCAGCTGGTTCGAAACCGAATATTCCACCGAAGACCTGCGCGAAGTGGCGCAGCTTGCGATGGATGACCTGCCCCGCTTTGCCCGGCATTGCCTGGACCGCGGCGTCAAGGCCCTGTGCGTGACGCTGGATCAGCATGGCTGCGTGGTCTATTTCCGCGACGCCTCGGGCGCGATGCAGGAACATGTGGTCAAGCGTGTGCCGGTCGAGAAGGTGGTTGATACCACCGGCTGCGGCGATTCCTTCGCCGGCGGGCTGGCCTTCGGCTATCTGCTGCACCGCGACTTCGTGAAGGCCTGCCAATACGGCAACGCGGTGGGCGCGCAGCGCTGCGTCAGTTCGCAGATCGCAGTCTATAAATCCCTTGAAGAGACGGAACGGCAGATCGCCGAAACCTACGGCGCCTGACGCGCGCGGCGGTCTTCCATCCCTCGGAACTGGAGAAAAACGATGCTCCGTCATCTGAACGGGCCGGACTGGTGTATTGAGGAAACCGGATTCGACATCCGCCGGGCCAACGTCTTTGAAACCCTGTTCACCACCGGCAACGGTTATCTGGGAACGCGCGGCACGCTGGAGGAAGGCTTTCGCGGCGAACGGTCGGGAACCTTTCTGAACGGCGTTTTCGATGCCCATGACGCGCCGGTGATCGACCTTGTGAACGCGCCGGACTGGCTTTCGCTTTCCGTGCATATGCATGGCGTCCGGCTGGATGTGCAAAGCTGCAAGGTGGTTTCCCACCGCCGCGCGCTGGACCTGCGGCAAGGCGTTCTGTGGCGCGAAACCGTGTTCGAGGATGATCAGGGCCGGCGCACGCAGATCGAAAGCCTGCGCTTTGCCAGTTTTGCCGATCAGAACCTCTGCGTCCTGCGGCTGGCGGTTACGCCGCTGAACCACTCGGGGCCGGTGATTCTGGAAAGCGCGCTGGACGGGCGCCGCAGCAATCTGGAACGCCTGCCTGCCTATACCGGGACGCCCGATTTCCCGCCCGAGGTGAAATGGGACAAATGGGCAAAATCCCTGCATATTGAGCCGGTTGCCGCAGCCGCCGGGCCCGACGACCTTTATCTTGAGATGCGCACGATCGGCAGCGGCATCCACATCGGCTATGCCGCCACGCTGGTGCCCTCGGCCCTGCCGCAGTCCAACACCACCGGGCGGCGGTCCGGGCGCGTCGCCGAGCGGCAGGAATTTGCGCTGCGCGAAGGCGAAACCCTGACGGCTGACAAGTTTGTCACCATCCACCACTCGCGGCACGTCCCGGCCGACCGGATCGCGGCGACCTGCCGGGCCGATCTGGCGCATCACCATCTTCGGGGCTTTGACCGTGCGCTTGCGGATAATGCGGCCGCCTGGCACCGGTTCTGGAACGATTGCGATGTCAGCATCGGGGGCGACCCGGAACTGACGCAGGCCGCCCGGTTCAGCATCTATCACCTGCTGATCGCCGCCAATCCCCATGACCCCACCGTCAATATCGGTGCCAAGTCACTGTCGGGCGAAGGCTATCGCGGCCATGTCTTCTGGGACACCGAGATATTCCTGCTGCCTTTCTACATCTACACCCAGCCCGATACGGCGCGGGCGCTGTTGATGTATCGCTATCACACGCTGGACGGCGCGCGCGCCAATGCCCGTGAGAACGGTTTCCACGGCGCGCAGTTTGCCTGGGAATCCGCGGATACCGGGGTGGAAACCACGCCGAAATGGACGCCCGACGGGCAGCACCGCATCTGGACGGGCGAGGAGGAAATCCACGTCACCGCCGATGTCGCCTATGGCGTGCTGACCTATGTCGCGGCCACCGGCGACACCGCGTTTCTGGCCGATTTCGGCGCCGAGATTCTGTTCGAGACCAGCCGCTTCTGGCTTTCGCGTCTTGAAGAAGATGCCGCGACCGGAAAGCTGGTGTTGCGGCGGGTCATCGGCCCGGATGAATTCCACGAACATGTTGACAACAACGCCTTCACCAACCGCATGGCCCAATGGCATCTGGTGCAGGCCGCGCGCATCCATGACGATCTGGCGCAGCAGAACCCCGAAGCGCTCGGCAAACTGGCCCGGCGCATCGGCCTTTCACCCGACGAAGCGGCACAGTGGCGCGCGGCCGCCGGGCGCATCCTGATCCCCTTCGATACCGACCGCGGGCTGATCGAGCAGTTCGAAGGTTATTTCACGCTCAGGGATGTTCCGGTGACGGAATGGGATGGCAATGACATGCCCTGCTACCCCCCGGGCTACAACCATTTCAACGCGGGTGAAACAACGCTGCTGAAACAGCCCGATGTGGTCATGCTGATGTATGTGCTGCCCGATGAATTCAGCGATGCCGCCAAGCGCCTCAACTATGCCCATTACGAGCCGCGCACCCTGCACAAATCCTCGCTCAGCCCGGCGGTCCATTCGATCATGGGCATCGAGGTGGGCGACAGGGCGCGCGCGCTGCAGTATTTCCGCCGCTCGGCCCTTGTCGATCTGGTCGACAATCAGGGCAACACCCAGGACGGCATGCACATCGCCTCGGCTGGCGGCACCTGGCAGGCGCTGGTCTTTGGCTTTGGCGGCTTTCGGGTCCGCAACGGTCAGATAAGCTTCCGGCCCTGGCTGCCCCCCGGCTGGAACGCGGTGCAGTTCTGCCTGCGCTGGCATGGCAGCCGGATCGTGGTGCGCATCGGCCAGCAAGAGGCCTCGTTCCTGCTGGACCCCGGCCCCATTGCCCGCCTGACCATCAGCCTCGCCGGTCAGGACATCCAACTGGAAGCCGGGCGTGTCGTCACGGCCCCCCTATGCCCGGAGACCGCGGCGTGACCCTTCTGAAAGCTGTGATTTTCGATCTGGACGGCGTGATCGCCGATACCGTCCCCGCCCATTTTTCGGCCTGGAAGCGCATGTTCGAGGAAGAGGGCTATGCCTTTGACGATCAGGTCTATCATGACAAGGTTGACGGGCGCCGCAGGTTTGACGGCGCGCAGGCCGTCATGGTGGATGCCCCGCCCGACCGCGTCAGCGCCGCCGCCGCGCGCAAGGACGCCTATTTCCTGACCCAGATCGAGCAGGGGCAGTTCAGGGTCTTTGCCGACACGCTCGATTTCCTGCGCGCCTGCCGGGCCGAGGGGATTGCGCTTGCAACCGCCTCCAGCAGCCGCAACGTCCGCCTTGTGCTGGAAAAGGCAGGAATCGCCGGCGAATTCGCGGCGATCGTCGGCGGTGACGATGTTTCCAACGGGAAACCGGACCCCGATATCTTCCTTTTGGCCGCGGAACGGCTGGGAATCGGGTCAGATGCCTGCGTTGTCATCGAAGACGCAATCTCGGGCGTTGCCGCGGCCAAGACCGGCGGCTTCTTCTGCATCGGCATCGACCGGACGGGGCAGACCGAACGCCTTGCCGCCGCAGATCTGGTCGTCGAAAGCCTCTCGGGCCTGCAACCGGGCGAGATCGAGAAGCTCATGCGGAAGTAGGGGCGCAGGCGGCCCGGCCGATTCGCAATCATGGTTAACACTTCCCCCGTCAACCGCGCGTAGAGACGGAAAGAAGACGCAAGGAAGACAGGGGAAAGACCCCGAAAACCACGATCTTTCAGCCTGTTAACCCCCAGATCGCCGCCCGTTCCCCTGAATGGCCGTCAAGCCCCAGGCGGGCGGCAATCATCGCGAGGGGCTGGTCAAAACGCCTACCGCTGCAACTCGGTCCCGACCGTTGCAATCGGTGTCAGCACGATCTGCGTGGCATTCTGCACCGTCATCACCACCCCCGGCAGCAGACCCACGCGCGCTGCGCGGTCGGCCTCGAATGCCCCTTCGATATCGGCAATCCGGCTCAGCAGCAGGATCAGCGCCGGGGAATCGCCAACCGCGAAATGGCCGCCGCCACTGACAAAGGCGCGGACATCCATGAAGGTCACCTTCAGATCGGCCACCCGCGACACATCGGAAAGTGACCCAAGCCGTTCCCGCTGCCCCGTCAGACCGGCCGAGATCCGCAAGATCTTGTCACGGTTTGAGCCGAAGATGACAAAGGGTTGTGGCAATTGCCCGATCGACCGCGCCTGTTCGCGGAACACATCCACGTCGATATCCGGCGAAATCAGGATCACCCCCGACAGCCGCGCCAGCGATGCCTTGTCGCCCCGCAGCGCCACCGTCCGCAGCGCCTCCATCGTCAGGGCCGAACCCATCGAATGCGCCACCAGCAGGATGCGCGTCGCCCCCGCATGTTCCAGTTCGGCGATCAGTGTCGCCAGACCCTCCCGCGCGAAAATGGCCGAGTCGCGGTCATAGACATAGCCCAAAGGCTGTGCGGCCGAGGGCCAGGAGTAATGCACGACCACCCCCGGCAGTTCCAGGTCATGGGCAAATTGTGCAACCCGGTAAAGCCCTTCCGAGAAGTTGTTGTTGTAGCCGTGAACAAAGATCACCGCCTCGCCACCCTCACGCTTCAGTGCCGCACCCAGATCGCCGCGGAACTGCCCGGCGTTGGCGTAATGGCGCACTTCGGTCGTCAGGAATTGCTTCTTCGGGTTGGGTTTGCCGTATCGCCGGGGCCACGAGATTTCGCCCAAAGTCCGCTCGGGCGGGATCGACACGCCATAGCGGGCGAACCGCGTCTGTTCCGATCGTTCCGTGCCGAAATTGCCGTCGGCATCGGGCTGGCGCATCGTGCCGATGAAGATCTCCTCCACCGTCCCGACCGTCGCCGCCTGCGGATCAACGGTCAGCGTGCCGCGCGGGGCGCAGGCCACCAGAACCACAAGGGAAAAAAGCAGAATCTGGCGGATCACGATGCATAACCCCTTGGGACGGGACCAGATTCACCCGCCCCGCCCCGCAGGTCAACGGGCCGCAAGTCGTTCAGGCGATCCGCCGCTACAGAACGTAGCGCGACACATCGACAGACCGCGCCAGCGCGCCGACATTTTCCTCGACGAAAGCCGCATCCACCTTCACCGCCTCACCCGAACGGTCGGGGGCGGTAAAGGACAGCTCTTCGAAAACCCGCTCCAGAATGGTGTAAAGCCGCCGCGCCCCGATGTTTTCAACGCTGCGGTTCACCTCGGCGGCAATCCGCGCCAGCGCGGCGATGCCGTCTTCGGTGAATTCCACCAGAACATCCTCGGTCGCCATCAGCGCGGCATATTGCCGGGTCAGGGCGTTGTCGGTCTCGGTCAGGATGCGCACGAAATCGCCCTCGGTCAGCGGCGCCAGTTCCACCCGGATCGGCAGCCGGCCCTGCAATTCGGGCAACAGGTCCGAGGGCTTGGCCACATGAAACGCGCCCGAGGCGATGAACAGGATATGGTCGGTCTTCACCGGCCCGTATTTGGTGGAAACCGTGGTCCCCTCGATCAGCGGCAGCAGATCGCGCTGCACGCCCTCGCGGCTGACATCGGCGCCCCGGGCATCGGCGCGGGCGCAGATCTTGTCGATTTCGTCCAGAAAGACGATGCCGTTTTCCTGCACCGCCTCCAGTGCGGCGGCCTTGACCGCCTCATCATCCAGAAGCTTGTCGGCCTCTTGCCCGACCAGCAGTTCGTGGCTTTCCAGAACGGTGACGCGCTTGCGGCTGGCGCGGCCGCCGAAGGCCTTGAACAGGTCCTGCAAGCCCTGCATCTGGTTTTCCATGCCGGGCGCCATCGGAAACATTCCCATCGGAGCGGCGGTATCCTGCACCTCGATCTCGATTACCGTGTCGTCCAACTCGCCCCGCCGCAGCTTGCCGCGGAACATCTCACGGGTCTGCTCACGCGCATCCTTGCCGGCCAGAGCTTCGATCACCCGGTCCTCGGCGGCGCGCTGGGCGCGGGCCTTCACCTCGTCCCGCATCCGGGTGCGGGTCTCGATCATCGCGGCATCGACCAGATCGCGGATGATCGAATCCACATCGCGGCCGACATAGCCCACCTCGGTGAACTTTGTCGCCTCGACTTTCAGGAATGGCGCCTTGGCCAGCCGCGCCAGCCGGCGGCTGATCTCGGTCTTGCCGACGCCGGTCGGCCCGATCATCAGGATATTCTTGGGATAAACCTCATCGCGCAGGTCGGCGGCCAGCTGCTTGCGGCGCCAGCGGTTGCGCAGGGCCACCGCCACCGCCCGCTTGGCGTCCTTCTGCCCGATGATGTAGCGGTCCAGCTCCGAGACGATCTCGCGCGGGGTCAGGTCGGTCATCTTGCTATCTTCTCAACCGTCAGATTGCCGTTGGTGTAAACGCAGATATCGGCCGCGATCGCCATGGCACGGCGGGCCACCTCTTCGGCGCCCAGATCGGTTGCCATCAGCCCGCGCGCCGCCGCCAGCGCGAAGTTTCCGCCCGAACCGATCGCCGCCACGTCATGCTCGGGTTCCAGCACATCGCCCGCCCCGGTGATGACGAACAGCGCCGCGCCATCGGTCACGATCAGCATGGCCTCAAGGTTGCGCAGGTATTTGTCGGTCCGCCAGTCCTTCGCCAGGTCCACGCAGGCGCGGGCAAGCTGACCGGGCGATGCCTCCAGCTTCTTCTCCAGCCGCTCCAGCAGGGTGAAGGCATCGGCGGTCGATCCGGCAAAGCCTGCCACCACCTGATGCCCGCCGGCATTCAGCCGCCGCACCTTGCGCGCCGTGCCCTTGATGACCGTCTGGCCCAGGCTGACCTGCCCGTCGCCGGCCACCACCACCTCACCCCCGCGCCGCACGGCCAGAATCGTCGTGCCGTGCCAGCCGGGAAATCTGTCTTCCGCCATGGACTACTCCCTTTGCGTCGTTCTTATATGGTCCGGCCCCCGCAGCCGCACAACCCGCATATCAGATGGCCGAAACGCTCTACCTTTACCTTCACGAAGCTGCCCGCGCCGCTGTTTCTGCCGGCGCGCCGCGCATGGCCACGCGCGTCAAGGAAGCTGTCGAGGCCGCCGGGTGGGAGGTTGTCCTGCTGCCCGAGGCGGCGCGAGAGGTGGCCACGGCCATTCCCGGCCATCACATGGTCTTCAACCGCCCCGTCATCGGCCCGCGCTGCCTGACCCTGCGGAAATGCTGCTTTGATCCGTTCTGGCGGATCGAGGCAACGAATGACCGCTGGGATTGGCAGATTGCCGGAACTCCCTTCACCGGCGCCGCGGTGACCCGCGCCCGCGCCCGGCAGTTCCAGGGCTTCTGGCGCAGCCGCCTGTTCGCCGACATCGAGATCGCCCGCGAAGGTTTCGTCTTCGTGCCGCTGCAGGGAAAACTGACCGAACACCGCAGTTTTCAGTCGATGAGCCCGCTTGCCATGCTGGAGGCGGTGCTGACGCGCTGGCCCGGCGTTCCGGTGCGCGCCACCCTGCATCCGGGCGAGACCTATGCCCCCGAAGAGCTTGCGGCGCTGGTCATGCTGGAAGACCGCTTTCCCATGCTGCGGCTTTCCGACGAACCCTCGATGCAGTTGCTGGCGCGCTGCAATCTGGTGGTGACGCAGAATTCCACGCTGGCCGCCAAGGGGTTCTTTGCCGACAAGCCGGCGATGCTCTTTGCCCGGATCGACTTTCAGCACGTCGCGGCGTCCGTCCCCCGCGATGGGCTTGAAGCCGCCTTCGCGCAGGTCGAAAGCGGTGAGAATCGTGACTATCCGGCCTTTCTTCACTGGTATTTCAAGGAAAACGCGCTGGTCTTCTGGGCGGGTGACGTGCAGGACGCCATCCGCAAACGGCTGCGCGAACACGGCTGGCCGATCTGAAACGAAAAGGGCGCCCAAGGGGCGCCCCATCCGTGACGGCCGGGCAAAGGTTCAGATTGCCGACTGAATCCAGTTGGCCAGCGCCGCCTTGGGCGCCGCGCCGACCTTGTTCGACACCACGTTGCCGTCCTTGAACAGGAACAGCGCCGGAATGCCGCGCACGCCCAGAACGGCCGGGCTGTCGGGGTTTTCGTCCACGTTCACTTTGACAATCTTCACCTTGCCGGCATATTCCGCCGCAAGCTCTTCCAGAGCCGGGCCGATCTGGCGGCAGGGGCCGCACCACTCGGCCCAGAAATCGACGACAACGGGAATGTCCGACTTGCGGACTTCGCTGTCAAAGGTGGCGTCGGTCACGGCGACGGTATTGGCACCCATGGCGCATCTCCTGAGGGAAAGGGTCGGCTTCCGAAGCTAGGGATGGGCGGGGGCAACGTCAAGGGATGGCGCTGCGCTGCAAGGCCGCACGCAGGATTTTGCATGGCAGGGGCATCAGCCGCCCGGTTCTTGTCCACAGGATGGCCGCGTCAATCTGCCGGCCGGGGAAGGCCTGCTCAAGCGCTGCCGCATAGGCGCCCAGCTGCCGCAGCAACCCCTCGGGCACGTCTTCGGGCAAGGCGGGGACCAGCGCGTTCGACTTGAAATCCACCGCCAGCACCCGGTCGGGCCCCACGATCAGCCGGTCGATGCTGCCGTACAGGGTTTGCCCGTCCAGCTGTGCGGCAATCTCTGCCTCGGCCAGACTGCCCGGCCCGAAGACTTCCGCAAGGCCGGGATCGTTCAGCAACCGCATGGCCTCATCCACCACATCCGCGGTATCGCCGACCAGCCGCCGGGCTGCTTCGGGCCATTGCGCTCGCGGCAGGTCCGGCAGGTGCTGCAGCAACAGGTGCAGTGCCGTGCCGCGCGCCATTGCTGCCGCCTCGTCAATCCCCGCGCCATCCCCCGGCAGCACCTTCGGCCCCCCCAGCGCCGAAGGCGACAGCAGCGCCGGCAGAGCCGGAACGACCGGGGCCGGAAGCCCCGCCCAGCCGGGAAGCGCGACATGGGCCTCAACCTGCTCCTGAACCACCGGCGCCGGTGCCGGCCAGTCGCCGGTCTGATAGCGCAGCCGCCCGTCCGGCATCGCCACTGCGCCCACCGCCTGCATCCCGGCCGCGACATGGGCATGCCAGGCCCAGTTCAGCGGGTCGCGCGCGCCCTTGCTCATCTCGGTCTTGGCTTCACCCGCGCCGCAGATGATCAGCCAGACCCGCGCCCGCGTCAGCGCCACATACAGAAGCCGCAGGCTTTCCTCGGCCTGCCGCCGGCGCCGCATCTCGCGCGCGGCGGTGATGGCGTCGGGGCTTTCCTCGGCCGGCGTCTTCCAGACCGGCGGCCCGTCAGGCAGGACAAGGATTTCATCCCGTTCGCGCTGCTCGCGGTCGGCGGTGTCGGGCAGGATGACCACCGGCGCCTCAAGCCCCTTGGCGCCATGCACCGTCATCACCCGGATGCGGTCGCCGGCGCTGTCCATCTGGCGTTTCACCTCAACCTCGCCGGTTTCCAGCCAGATGAGGAAGCCGGTCAGGCTGGGCACCTCGACGGTTTCATAGGCCAGCGCGCGGTTCAGCAGTTCGTCAATCCCGTCCTCGGCCTCGGCCCCCAGCCGGGCGATCAGCCGCCTGCGCCCGTCATGCCGGGTCAGCACGCGGTCCAGCAGTTCGAACGGCCGCAGAAAGTCGGTCTGATCGCGCAGGTCATGCAGCAGCGCCAGCGTGCCGGTATCGTCGGGCGCGTTGCGCAGGGCCTCCCAAAGATAGCCCTTGCGGGGTTGGGCCAGCCTGTAAAGCTGGTCCTCGCTCCACCCGCACAGGGGCGACCGCAGGACTTCGGCCAGCGCCAGATCGTCCTCGGCGGTGGCCAGAAACGACAGAAGCGAGGTCAGGTCCTTCACCGCCAGTTCCGCCGCCAGCTTCAGCCGGTCGGCCCCGGCAATCGGCAGCCCGGCCTTCTTGCAGGCCCGGATGATCTCGGCAAACAGGCCCGAGCGGCGCTGCACCAGAATCAGCACATCCCCCGCCCGCATCGGCCGCCAGCCGCGCGCATCTTCACGCGGATCGACCGGAATCGTGGTGCCGGCCGCCAGCAGGCCGGCGATTTCTTCCGCGATCTGCGCCGCCAGCCGCGCATGGTGATGCGTTGCCGCCACCAGATCGACGGGGTTTTCCCATTCGGCATCGGTTTCGGTCTTTTCCGGCGCGATCAGCGGCCACAGATCGACGCGCCCCGGCATGGCCGATTTGTGCGCGATATGGCGCATGTGGCCCCCGACCGCTTCGGGAAAGCGGGTGCCGAAGGTTTCATCCACCAGCCGCAGGATGGCCGGCGAGGACCGGAAGGAATATTCCAGCTCCAGCGTCTGGAAGGGCTGGCCGGCAAGCCGGAAACCATCGCCGAAATCGGCCTGCTTGCGGTCGAACGCCGCCACATCGGCGCCCTGGAAGGAATAGATCGACTGCTTCTTGTCGCCCACCACGAACAGGGTGCGCGCCGTGGTCCGCGCGCCTTCGCCGGCGGTAAACTCGGCCGCCAGAAGTTCGATGATCTTCCACTGGTCGGGGGCGGTATCCTGCGCCTCATCGACAAGGATGTGGTCGATCCCGCCATCAAGGCGGAACAGCACCCAGGCCGCCACCGACCGGTCGGTCAGCAGCACCTTGGTCCGCTGGATCAGATCTTCGAAGTCCAGCTTGCCGCGCGCCGCCTTGGCCGCGTCGTAAAGCGGCAGGAAACGCGCGGCAAAACGGTGCAGCAGCGCCGTCCGCATGGCCGCCGCCAGCGCCACCCGCCGCGGGCGCGCGGTTTCAACCCGCGCCATCCAGTCTTCCAGGGGTCGCAGGTGGGGGCCAAGCGCCGCCCGGATATCCTTGGTCGGCAGACTGCCGATCTTGGCCGAAAACGGGGTCTTGGTCTTGGCTCCGGTCAGAAACAGGTCTTCCAGTTCGGCCAGTTCGGCCATCCCCGGCGCCGTCAGATCCAGCGCCGCCAGCCGCTGCGCCATCCTGATGTCGGTCTTGCCGCCCCCCGTCAGCACCGGCGCGATCTGCGCCACCAGCCGGTCCTCGCCGCCCAGAAAGACCGAAGACAGCACCGCTGCGGCGGTATCGTCGGCGCCCGTCACGCCAAAGACCTGCCGCGCCCCGGCGGTATCCAGCGGCCGGGCAAAGCGGCTGCGGTGGCCCGCCACCTCTTCGGCCAGCCCGGCGAAATCTTCGGCCGACAGCGCCATCGCCAGTTCGGCCATCAGCGCGCGGTCGCTGCGGTCGGCCATGTCCTCGATGATCTCGGCCCGCAAGAGCCGCGCCGACCGGTCGTCAAGCTCGCGAAAGCCGGGGGAAACAGAGGCCTCCAGCGGAAAGCGCCGCAGCAGCATGGCGCAGAAGCTGTGGATCGTCTGAATGCGCAGGCCACCGGGCGTTTCCAGCGCCCGGGCGAACAGCCGCCGCGCCCGGGCCAGATCGGGGCCGGGCAGCGGCCCCTCCTCGCCCAGGACGCGCAGGGCGGCGCGCAGTTCTTCATCGGGTTTCATCGCCCAGTCGCCCAAAAGGCGGAACAGGCGGTTCTGCATCTCGGTCGCGGCGGCCTTGGTATAGGTCAGGCACAGGATGTGCTGAGGCGCCACCCCGCCCAGCAACAGCCGCGCCACCCGGTCGGTCAGAACGCGGGTCTTGCCCGAACCGGCATTGGCCGCCACCCATGTCGAGGTCTGGGGCGCCGCTGCCCTGACCTGCCGTTCCGAGGCTTCGTCGCGGATCATGGCTGCCCCCCGCCCTCGCCCACCGGGGCCGGCGCAGCACGGTCAGACATCTGCCATTCCCCCAGCCGCGAGAGGTGGTCGTAATCGCCTTCGAACCGGTCCTCGAACACCGCCCGTCGCGCGGTGTAGCCGGTGCTGCGGCGGTTGTAGCGTTCGATCAGCGTCAGGAACCGGCGCCATTCTTCGTCCAGCCGGCCCGGCGGTAGATCGGTTTCCACCGCCTTTTCGCCGGTGCCCAAACCGACATAGCTGATCCGCGCCACCTCGGCCGGCCCCAGATCGGCGAAGCCGCCCCGCTCAGCCATGGCGGCGGCCAAAAGAAGCTGCTTCTCGTAATGCTCCTGCATCTTCTCGCTGGGCGGGGTGCCCGACTTGTAGTCGATCAGATGCAGCCGCCCGTCGGGCAGCCGGTCAATCCGGTCAGGCGTGCCGTAAAGCGTAAAGTCCTGCCCCGGCAACGCAATTTCGCCCTTCGTCTCGGTCAGGATGGCCGATCCGCCGTGCTTGCGGTCCTGTGCCAGCACATGGCCGGCCACCCGCGCCAGACGGGCGAACCACAGGGCGCGGGCGGCGGCGAAGGGGGTTTCTTCGGCCAGAACCTCGGCGGCAATCGCCAGAAGTCGGTTGCGGGCAAGATCGGCCGTTTCATCGGCCGGCCGTTCGCGCACGAAACGCTCGAGTATCCGGTGCAGCACCGTGCCGCGGTCGCGCGCATCGACCGAGGGGTGAATGGGGTCCAGCGGATAAAGCCGCAGAAGGTGGCGGGCATAGATCGCGTAGGGATCGCGGATCAGCCGGGCAATCGCCGTCAGCGGCAACCGGCGCGGCCGCTGAGCCACGGGCGGCTGCGGTGCGGGCCGCGGCGCGGGTGCCAGCGCCGGGTCGGCCCTCTGC
>JACZKR010000001.1 GCA_014859945.1 Paracoccaceae bacterium
GGCGCGACCCGAAAAGTCTCGATGACATGGCGATCCTTGTCCGCGCCAGCCACCAGATGCGCGCTTTCGAAGACCGGTTCCTGACCATCGGCCTGCCTTACCGGGTGATCGGCGGCCCGCGCTTCTATGAACGGCAGGAAATCCGCGACGCCATGGCCTATTTCCGGCTGGCGGTCAGCCCCGACGACGATCTGGCCTTCGAGCGGGTGGTGAACACGCCCAAACGCGGCCTGGGCGACAAGGCGGTGCAAAGCATCCAGCTTGAGGCGCGGGCCGTGGGGATGAGCCTGCTGGAAGGCGCCCGCAGCCTGCTGGTACGCGGGGGTCTGGGCGGCAAGGGCGCGGCGCAACTGCGCAACTTCGTCGAAGGGGTGGACCGCTGGCATGCCGCCGTGACCGGCCTGCGCCCGCAGCTGTCCGATGCCCTGATCGAGCCGATCCTGCCCGATACGCCGCCCGCCCATGATGAGGGCCATGTGCGGCTGGCCGAGGTGATCCTTGAAGAATCCGGCTACACCTCGATGTGGCAGAACGACAAGACGCCCGAGGCGCCGGGGCGGCTGGAGAACCTGAAGGAACTGGTGAAGGCGCTGGAAGGTTTCGACAGTCTGCAGGGCTTTCTGGAACATGTCGCGCTGATCATGGACAATGACAGCGAGGCGGCGGAAGAGAAGGTCACCATCATGACGCTTCACGCCGCCAAGGGGCTGGAGTTTCCGGTGGTCTTCCTGCCCGGATGGGAGGACGGCCTGTTCCCCAGCCAGCGCAGCATGGACGAAAGCGGCACCAAGGGGCTCGAGGAAGAGCGGCGGCTGGCCTATGTCGGCATCACCCGGGCCGAAGAGCTTTGCACGATTTCCTTCGCCTCGAACCGCCGGGTCTATGGGCAGTGGCAAAGCCAGCTGCCCAGCCGCTTCATTGATGAAATGCCGCCCGGCGATGTCGAAATCCTTACGCCGCCCGGATTGCAGGGCGGCGGCTACGGCGCGGCGGCGCCGGCGTTCGGCGGCGGGCTGGAAGACCGGGTGGCCAAGGCCGATGTCTACAACTCGCCCGGCTGGCGGCGGATGGCCGAACGCTCGGCTGCGCGGCCGGTCAGCCAGCCGCGCGAGGCGCGCGACATGGTGATCGACGCGCAGGCGGTCAGCGCCTATGTCACCGGTGAGCGGGTCTTCCACCAGAAATTCGGCTATGGCGAGATCGTCGGGATCGAGGGCGACAAGCTTGAGATCGACTTCGAACACAGCGGCCTGAAGCGGATCGTGGCGCGCTGGGTCGTGCCCGCCCATCAGGTCAGCGATGTGCCCTTCTGACGGGCTTAGCAGATTGTTAACGCCCCGCCCCTAGGCTTGCGCGGGAATCTGTTGTGAGAAGCCCCATGCACGGTCTGTTCAACCGGGCCATTCAGTGCTTTCTGCGAGATACCTACGGGCCCGGTCTGTGGCAGACCGTGGCACGCCGGTCGCATGTGGGGATCGAGGGGTTCGAGACGATGCTGACCTATGATCCGGCGCTGACCGAAACCGTTCTGGCCGCCGCGGTGGGCGAGCTGGACCGCCCGCGCGAAACGGTGCTGGAGGATCTGGGCACCTATCTGGTCTCACACCCCAATGTCGAGGCGCTGCGCCGCCTTCTGCGCTTTGGCGGCGCGGGCTATGTCGAATTCCTGCATTCGCTGGAAGACCTGCCCGACCGCGCCCGCCTTGCCCTGCCCGATCTGGACATGCCGGCGATCGAACTGACCGATCAGGGCGGCGGCCGCTTCCGCCTGCGGGTGCATGGCATGATCGCGGGCATCGGTCACGTTGTTGTGGGCTTGCTGCGGGCGATGGCAGACGATTACGGTGCGCTCGTGCTGCTGGACTATCTGGGCGAAGATGGAGGGGCCGAAATCATCGCGATCGAACTTCTGGATGGCCGTTTCACCGCGGGGCGCCGGTTCGAACTGGCGCTGAAGGCGGGCTGAGATGGGCGCGCGGCAAGAGGGCGGCGGCGTCAGCTTCGGCCCCCGGTCGCTTGCGCGCCTGATGCCGATGCATGTCGCCGTAGGCCCCGACGGGCGGGTGGCCTCGGCCGGGCCGACCTTTCTGAAACTGCTGGACGGCATCTCGGTGCAGGGCATGCCGGTGTCGGATCTTCTGGCGCGGCGGCGTCCGCCCGGGCCGGTCACGCTGACGGGGCTGCGGGCGCATCCGGAACTGGCGCTGCCCTTGGTGCTGGCGGCGGACCCCAGCGTGACCTTCCGCGCGCTGGTCGTGCCCACCGAAGAGGGCGGGGTATTCCTGAACCTGTCCTTCGGCATCGGCGTGACCGAGGCGGTGCGCCGCCACAGCCTGACGGTTGAGGATTTCGCGGCAACCGACCTGACGGTCGAGATGCTGTATCTGGTCGAAGCGAAATCGGCCGTGATGGACGAATTGCGCAGCCTGAACCGGCGGTTGCAGGGCGCAAAGCTGCGGGCCGAGGAACAGGCCCTGACCGATCAGCTGACCGGCCTGCGCAACCGCCGCGCGCTTGACCTGCATATGAAGGCGCTGGCGCGGATGGGGCCGCCCTTCGGGCTGATGCACATCGACCTCGATTTCTTCAAGCAGGTGAATGACAGCCTGGGCCATGCCGCGGGCGACCATGTGCTGCAGACGGTCGCGCAGATCCTGACCGATGAAACCCGGGCCACCGATACGGCTGCGCGGGTGGGGGGCGATGAGTTCGTGCTGCTGTTCCCCGGCCTGACCGACCCGGCGCAGCTGATGCGGATAGCCGGGCGGATCATCGACCGGATGGGCCAGCCCATCCTGTTTGAAGGCCAGCCCTGCCGGATTGCCGCCTCGATCGGGGTCACGGTGTCGGAATGGTATGATCCGCCGATCCCCGACCGCATGCTGAGCGATGCCGATGCGGCGCTTTACGAAAGCAAGCGCGCCGGCCGCAGCCGCGCCACGCTGTGCCCCCGGCCGGCCCCCGGGCGGGGGCACAGCGTGGCGCGGCTGCGGCCGGCGCGCTTGCTTTCGTAAAGCGCCGCATCGGCATCGCTCAGCATGCGGTCGGGGATCGGCGGAT
>JACZKR010000051.1 GCA_014859945.1 Paracoccaceae bacterium
GCGCGGCCAGGTGCTGTGCAAGCCGAAGTCGGTGAACCCGCACACCAAGTTCGAAGCCGAAGCCTATATCCTGACCAAGGAAGAAGGCGGCCGCCACACCCCGTTCTTCGCGAACTACCGCCCGCAGTTCTACTTCCGCACGACGGACGTGACGGGCACGGTGAAGCTGCCGGAAGGCACGGAAATGGTGATGCCGGGCGACAACCTGAAGTTCGAGGTCGAACTGATCGCGCCGATCGCCATGGAAGAAAAGCTGCGCTTCGCCATCCGCGAAGGCGGCCGCACCGTCGGCGCAGGCGTCGTCTCCAAAATCATCGCGTAACGGAACCGGGTCGGGTGGGGCTTGCCCCACCCCCCATTCGAGGGAAGAAAGATGCAAGGTCAGACCATCCGCATCCGGCTGAAAGCCTTCGATTACCGCGTTCTGGATGCGTCCACCGCGGAGATCGTCAACACCGCCAAGCGGACGGGTGCGCAAGTGCGCGGCCCGATCCCGCTGCCCAACAAGATCGAGAAGTTCACGGTTCTCCGTGGTCCGCACATCGACAAGAAGTCGCGCGACCAGTGGGAAATCCGGACGCACAAGCGTCTTCTCGACATCGTTGACCCCACCCCCCAGACCGTGGACGCGCTGATGAAGCTCGACCTCGCTGCGGGCGTGGACGTCGAAATCAAAGTGTGAGGGGCGGACCAATGCGCTCTGGAGTTATCGCCAAGAAGCTGGGCATGACCCGGCTGTTCCTGGAAAACGGGTCGCAGGTGCCGGTGACGGTTCTGCAGCTCGACAATCTGCAAGTGGTCGCGCAGCGCACCGCCGAGAAGGATGGCTACACCGCCGTTCAGCTGGGCGCGGGTGCCGCCAAGGCCAAGCGCACCTCGGCCGCGCAGCGCGGGCATTTCGCCAAGGCGAATGTCGCCCCGAAGCGCAAGATCGCCGAGTTCCGCGTGACGCCCGACTGCCTGATCGACGTGGGCGCGGAAATCACTGCCGACCACTACCTTGCGGGTCAGTTCGTTGACATCGCCGGGACCTCGATCGGCAAGGGCTTTGCCGGTGCGATGAAGCGTCACAACTTCGGTGGTCTGCGCGCCTCGCACGGCGTGTCGATCTCGCACCGTTCGCACGGTTCGACCGGCCAGTGCCAGGACCCCGGCAAGGTGTTCAAGGGCAAGAAGATGGCTGGCCATCTGGGTGCCGTCCGCGTGACCACGCAGAACCTGCAGATCGTCAAGACCGATGCCGACCGTGGCCTGATCATGGTCAAGGGCGCGGTCCCCGGGTCGAAGGGTGGCTGGGTCACGATCAAGGATGCGGTGAAGAAGCCCGAAGCCAAGGACGCGCCGCGTCCGGCCGCGGTGCGCTCTGCCGCTGCTCCGGCTGCCGAAGTGGCCGCCGAAGGGGGTGAAGCATGAAACTCGATGTGATCAAGCTTGACGGCGGCAAGGCCGGCTCGATCGATTTGGACGAAGCGCTGTTCGGCCTTGAGCCGCGCGCCGACATCCTGCACCGCGTGGTGCGCTGGCAGCGTGCGAAATCGCAGGCTGGCACGCACTCGACGCTGGGCAAGTCGGACGTCAGCTATTCGACCAAGAAGATCTATCGCCAGAAGGGCACCGGCGGCGCTCGCCACGGTTCCAAGAAGGCACCGATCTTCCGTCACGGTGGTGTGTACAAGGGCCCGCAGCCCCGCAGCCACGCCCATGACCTGCCGAAGAAGTTCCGCGCGCTTGGCCTGCGCCATGCGCTGTCGGCCAAGGCGAAAGCCGGCGAACTGGTGATCGTGGACAGCCTTGCGCTGACCGAAGCCAAGACCGCCAGCCTGGCCAAGACCGCGAAGGAACTGGGCTGGAAGCGCGTTCTCGTCATCGACGGCGCGGTGGTTGACGCGAATTTCGCGCTGGCCGCCCGCAACCTGGACGGGATCGACGTGCTGCCGACCATCGGCGCCAACGTCTATGACATCCTGAAGCGTGACACCCTGGTGATCACGAAGGCGGGTGTCGAAGCACTGGAGGCTCGTCTGAAATGAGCGCGAAACCCGAACACTACGACCTGATCAAGAAGCCCGTGATCACCGAAAAGGCCACCATGGCCTCGGAAGCTGGCGCGGTTGTCTTCCAGGTGGCGATGGACGCCAGCAAGCCCCAGATCAAGGAAGCCGTGGAAGCGGTCTTCGGCGTGAAGGTGAAGGCGGTGAACACCGTTGTCAGCAAGGGCAAGGCCAAGAAGTTCCGCGGCCGCGCCGGCGAGCGCAGCGACAAGAAGAAGGCCTATGTCACCCTCGAAGAGGGCCAGACGATCGACGTGGCCACCGGTCTTTGAGCTAACGCTTGGGTGAAAAGAGAAAGCCCCTGCCGGAAGGCGGGGGCTTTTCTATTGTGGGGCTCGATTGCGTATCAGCGAGTCGATGCGTGAGCCTAAGCAGAAAGTGCAAGTAGCTTGGTTACAATCCCCCGTGCGACAACGCGGCTGCCCTCGTGGCAGTTGAACTTCCCTCCGACAGAGATGTGTTGTTTGTGGAACTCCACCATCTCCCTAACCACTATGAACATTTGTGCTGAGATGGTCCCTTCAATGGGCACACCTCTGGGTATTGGATCGCCAAATTGATCCAAGAAAACTGGCCAAATCATGTAAATAGGATCGGCAGTGGTCCGGTCTGGATAGCCTAGGTCCCATCGGATGTAGTTCTGCGGCGGACGGTTTCTACCGCCCTCCGCAGCTGTAAGAATGGTGATTTCAGCTTCGAAGTCTGCTTGGTTTGAGTAGATGTCCATCATCGGCCCGTGCATAGCAGTGCATCAGATTTCTCGGTAGTTCAAACAGCATGGAGTAGCCATACGGCACTAGGT
>JACZKR010000379.1 GCA_014859945.1 Paracoccaceae bacterium
CCCCAGCCCCACGCCCAGAAGCCGCGGCAGGGTCAGCCGCTCATCGGGAAAGACCGCTGCGGCCACGACCACGGCAAAGACCGCGGTCGAGGCGTTCAGGATTCCGGCTAGGCCCGAGGCGATCTGGGTCTGGCCCCAGACGATCAGCGTGAAGGGCAGGATGTTGTTCAGAAGCCCCATCACTGCGCAGGCGATCAGCCAGCCCCCGCCAGCCGGCACCGGCAGGCGGCGAAGGGCGATCCACAGCCAAAGCGCCGCCGCGCCGCCGGCGACGCGGACGGCCACCACGCTGAGGACCGGCAGTTCGGTCAGCGCCTGACGGTTGGCCACGAATGACCCGCCCCAGATCAGCGCCAGCAGCGCCATCAGAAGCCAGCCAAGCGGCGGAATGCGGTTTGCAGGGGGCGGGGAAGGGCGCGTCATGATGGCCCGACACTAGGCGGGTGCGGTGCGGCCCGCGACCCGTATCTTGTGACAAGCACAATTTCCAAAGGAAAACCCCGCGCCAACGGGGCGCGGGGTTTCTGCCGTTTGGCGATGGTTCAGAAGCTGTAGCCGATGCGGATGCCCACACCCAGCGCCGAGTTGTCGGTGAACTGGCCCGAGGCGATCACGTCGTTCAGCGTGGTTTCGGCATCGCCGATCATCACATAGGACACGCCGCCCGAGATCTTCAGGTTGTCCTTGGTGTAGGTGGCGCCCAGCGTGATCGAGGTGCGGCCATCGGTCGGGCCAAGGTTCGAGGCAAAGCCGCCCACCGGCGCCTCATAGCCAAACGAAACGGCCCCGGCCCAGTTTTCGTTGAAGCGGCGGCCGACGCCCAGCGTGTAGGTGATGGTGTCGCTGTCATAATCCACCAGCGCGCCGCCCGAGGTCAGGGCCGCGTAATGCGCCGGCGCGATCTCGAACTCCGACCAGTCCACCCAGCGGATCGAGCCGAAGACCAGCGTGTCCTTGGCGACGCCGGTCTGGAAGTCGAGGTTGACGCTTTGCGGCGAGTCGACCGTGGTGGTGCCGGGCAGCGGGTTGCCGCCGGTCAGCAGGCTGGTTTCGACAACGTTGAAGTCATGGCTGATCTTCGAGTTGTAGGTCAGCGCGACGCGCAGCGCGATTTCGGGCTTCTCCCAGGCCGCGCCGATCAGATAGCCGACGGCGCCGGAATTGTCCGAATCGGCGGTGTAGCTGGCGACGAAGGGAATCGAGGCCTCGGCGCTCATCTTTTCATAGCGCAGACCGCCATAGACCGACAGGTTATTGGCGGTGGTGTATTTCAGGACGCCGGTCAGCGCCGTGGTCTTCAGCGTCGCAGTCGAGCCGGCGGCGTAATAGCCGGTTCCGGCCGGATAGGCCACATTGGCGCCAAAGGGCTGGTCCAGGATCAGCGCCATCGACAGGCTCGAGGTCAGATCGGTCTTCACCGCCATGCCGATCTGGTTGTAATCGCCCGCCATGTCGCCCGAAGCGAAGCCGCCATAGGTCGCGGTGGCATTGCCCGAGACATCGGGGCTGACCCGGCCGAACGACAGTTCGGCGTAGTTGCCCTTTTCGAAGATCGCCAGGATCGACTGGCCCGAGCGGTCGATGCCGCCGGCATGGGCAGCGGCGGTGGTCAGGGCAAGCGCCCCGAGCGTCGTGAGCGTGGTGGTCTTCATGATCGGTCCTCTTCCCTAGATCGCTGCCCCGGGGCGGACCATTCTGCGGCGGTCCTGCCCAGACAGGGTGTCATGGGATCAACCTAAGGCCGCGGGCCGAATCGGGTCAATTCATGACGCCGCGTCACGGCTTCGTGAGCCTTGCGGTGTTGCGCCGGAACCCAGTTCCGCCCGCAGGTTCAGCCAGATGCCGGCAAAGATCACCGCGCCCCCCGCCAGCACGAAGGGGTCCAGCGGCTCGGCATAGGCGAAGGCCGCGACGACCGCGATGATCGGCAGGCGCAGGAAGTCCAGCGGCGCCACGAAGGATGCCGGCGCCAGATGCAGCGCCGAGGTCAGCGACAGATGCGCGACCAGCCCCGCCACCCCGATCAGCGCCAGCCAGGGCGCGGTTTCCAGGCTGGGCAGGGTGATGGCGCCATCGGCCCCCGCCACCGCCAGACCCAGCAGGAACTGCATCGCCGTCAGCCAGAACAGGATGCCGGTCACCGTCTCGGTCCGCGACAGCCGCTTGGTCTGGATCGAGGTCATCGCAAAGAACAGCGCAGAAAGGGCTGCCGCAATCACCCCCGGACCGATGGGCATGCTGAAGGGCCGGGTGATGATGATGATCCCGATCAGCCCCAGCGCGGCGGCCAGAACCTTGGGCCGCGTCAGACGCTCGCCCAGGATCAGCGCGGCCAGCAGCAGCACCCAGACCGGCATGGTGAACTCCAGCGCAAAGACCTGCGCCAGCGGGATCAGCGTCAGCGCCCAGAACCACAGGTTCTGCCCGGTGAAATGCAGAAGGTTGCGGAACAGATGCCCGCCCAGCCGCGCCCGGCTGACCGTGCCCAGCTGCCCCAGCGCCGCCGCCCCGGCGCAGACCAGTACAAAGCCGATGGCCGAGCGGTACATCTGGATCTCGAACACGTCATGGCGCCCGGCCAGTTCGCGCCCGGCGACGCCCATCGCGGTGAAGGCGGCAATCGCCCCGGTCATCCAGATGGCGGCACGCAGCGACGCGGTTCTGTGGTTCATCGGGGCACCTCTCGGCCCTTGCTGGCCCGCCGGGCGGCGAATGTCCAGACCCTGCGGGCCGGGCAGAGTTGTGCATCCGTGCATAGATGCCATGCGATCTTGCGGGGTTGGGTGCGGCGGCGCGCGGGACTAGGTTTCAGGCAACAAGGAGATGCCCATGAACGCCCCGCTTCGCCATCCCGACCACCGCGTCGATCCGCAGTTCACCGGCCGCTGGTCGCCGCGTGCCTTCACCGAGGAAACCCTGTCGGAACCGCAGATTCTGGCGCTGCTGGAGGCCGCCCGCTGGGCGCCTTCGGCGATCAACGCCCAGCCCTGGCGCTTTGCCTGGGCGCTGCGCGGGACCGATGCTTTTGCCGCGATCCATGATGCGCTGATGCCCGGCAATCAGCCCTGGGCGGGCAAGGCGGCGGCACTGGTGGCGGTGGCTTCGGCAACAACCCGCACCGGCCAGGACGGCGCCGTGGTGCCGCATGCCAGCCACGCCTTCGATACCGGCGCGGCCTGGGCCAATCTGGCGCTGCAGGCCCATCTGACGGGCCTTGCTGCCCATGCGATGGGCGGTTTCGATGCGGCCCGTCTGGCCGCCGCGACCGGCCTGCCCGAAGGCCATGTGCTGCATGCGGTGGTGGCGGTGGGCCGCCCCGGCGCGGCCGATCTGCTGCCCGAACCCTATCGCGGCCGCGAAACCCCCAGCGGCCGCAAGCCCCTGTCGGAAATCGCCGGACGCGGGCAGTTCCCGGCCTGATCCGCCGGCCCGCGGCCCGTCAGTCGCCGATTTCCTCGACCCGGAAATCGCGCAGGATGCCGCGGGTCGCCGCGAACCAGTCCGAGGCGCGGGTGCGGGCCTGATGCGCCTCGAACCCCGCGCGGTCACGGAAGCTTTCCATCACCTCGAAGACCAGCGGATCGTCGGTTTCGGCGATGTCGAAGGACAGGCAGGCCGCCTCGGCCCGGCTGAGGCGGATATGTTCGGCCATATGGGCGCGGACGGAAGCCGCCTCATCCCCGGTCATGCAGCGCAACTGGCCGCGCAGGCGGATCATGCTTCCAGCGCCTTGATCATGTCCACGCGCGTGGCATGGCGGCCGCCTTCGAATTCGGCGGAAAGGAAGGCGTCGACGATGTCCAGCGCCAGCGCCTCGCCCACCACGCGGGCGCCGATGGACAGCATGTTGGCGTCATTGTGCTGGCGGATCAGCCGCGCCGACAGGGGTTCGGAACAGACGCCGCAGCGGATGCCCTTGACCTTGTTCGCGGCCATCATGATGCCCTGACCGGTGCCGCAGAGGATGATGCCAAAGCGGCAATCGCCCGAGGCCACCTTTTCGGCCGCCGCCGCACCCTGGGCGGGGTAGGGCACGCTGTCGGTGGTCTGGGGACCAAGGTCCACCACCTCCCACCCCTTCGCTGCCAGATGGGCGCCAATCGCCCGCCGCAGGGCAACGGCGGCATGGTCACTGGATAGGACGATGCGGTTACGGGTGGTCATGCTGCGCCCCTTCTCCGGTTTCATTCCAGTTCGATCGTGCCCGGGGGCTTTGAGGTGCAGTCGTAGAAGACGCGGTTGATGCCCTTGACCTCATTGATGATCCGGGTGGCGGTTTCGCCAAGGAAATCATGGGTGAAGGGGTAGTAATCCGCCGTCATGCCATCGACCGAGGTGACGGCCCGCAGCGCCAGCGCGTAGTCATAGGTGCGCCCGTCGCCCATCACGCCGACGGTGCGCATGGGCAGAATGGCGGCGAAGGCCTGCCAGATCTCGTCATAAAGCCCGTGCTTGCGGATCTGGTCGATATAGACCGCATCGGCACGGCGCAGGATGTCGAGCTTTTCTGCCGTGATCTCACCCGGGCAGCGGATGGCAAGGCCCGGGCCGGGGAAGGGGTGGCGGCCGATGAAGCTGGCGGGCAGGCCCAGTTCGCGCCCCAGCGCGCGGACCTCATCCTTGAACAGTTCGCGCAGCGGTTCGACCAGCTTCAGGCCCATCTTCTCCGGCAGGCCGCCGACGTTGTGGTGCGACTTGATGGTGACCGAAGGCCCGCCCGAGAAGCTGACCGATTCGATCACGTCAGGGTAAAGCGTGCCCTGGGCCAGAAACTCGGCACCCTCGATCTGGTTGGCGTATCTCTGGAAGACCTCGATGAAGAGGCGGCCGATGGTCTTGCGCTTTACCTCGGGGTCGGAAACCCCTTCCAGCTGGCCCAGAAACAGCTCGGATTCGTCGGCATGGATCAGGTTGAGGTTGTAGTTCTCGCGGAACATCCGCACGACCTGTTCCGCCTCACCCAGCCGCAACAACCCGTGGTCGACAAAGACGCAGGTCAGCTGGTCGCCGATCGCCTCATGCAGCAGGATGCCGGTGACCGAGGAATCGACCCCGCCCGACAGCGCGCAGATGACCTTCTTGTCGCCGACCTGCGCGCGGATCTTCTGCACCATCTCTTCGCGGTAGGCGCCCATGGTCCAGTCGCCGGTGAACCCGGCCAGACGCACGAAATTCTCGTAGAGTTTCGCGCCCTTGGGGGTGTGATGCACTTCCGGGTGGAACTGCACGGCGTAGAATTTGCGGCTGATGTCGGCGGTGATCGCGAAAGGCGCGTTGGGCGAGGTGCCATACACCTCAAACCCCGGCGCGATGCGCGACACGTGGTCGCCATGGCTCATCCAGACCTGTTCGTTTCCGGCATCAAACCAGCCGTCAAGGATCGGCAGCCGCGCGGCCGAGGGCGTCACGAAGGCGCGGCCGAACTCGGCCGTGCCATGGCCGCTTTCGACCAGCCCGCCCAGTTGCTGCATCATGGTCTGCTGGCCATAGCAGATGCCCAGAACCGGCACGCCCAGCGACCACAGCGCCTGCGGCGCGCGGGGGCTGCCCGGGCGCGTCACGCTGTCGGGGCCGCCCGACAGGATCACCGCCTGCGGCGCGAAGGCCTGCAGGAAGGCATCATCCACACGGTTGTAGGGATGGATTTCGCAATAGACGCTCAGTTCCCGCAGGCGGCGCGCGATCAGCTGCGTCACCTGAGAGCCGAAGTCGATGATGAGAAGGCGCTGATGCTGGGTCATGCGCCCGCGTAAGCGATGGCCGGCAAAATCGCAAGGGGGGCGCGGGCGGTGGCCGGGTCCGCTCCGCGGGGAGTATTTGGAAAGGTGCAAATGGGGGCCGCGGGCGGCGGTGGCCGGCCGGGGTCGGTTTCAGCGCGGAAAGATGTCGGTTTTGTGCTTCAAGCGGCGTATTTCGGGGAAGGTCCGGCCCGGTTCGGGGGCATAACGCGGCAAAAGGCTTGGAGGCTTTCAGATGAGCGACATGGCGGCAGGGCGGCGGGCACGCGGCGGCGGCGGATCGGCGCGGCGGGCAGAGCGGACGGCGGTTTCCTTCGAGACCGCCCGCTTCATCGAGCGCAACATCCCGAATTTCGAGGTGCTGAACGAAGAGGCGCTGCAGATCATCGAGCACAACGCCGAGACGGTGCTTGAGGAAATCGGCGTCAACTTCGTGGAAAACCCCGGCGCGCTGGAGCTGTGGCGCGCCGCCGGCGCCGATGTGCGCGGCGAGCGGGTGCATATCCCGCGCGGTCTGGCGCGCAAGCTGGTCGCCACCGCACCCCGCAGCTTCACCCAACACGCCCGCAACCCCGAGCGCAACGTCGAAATCGGCGGGCGGAACCTGGTGCTGGCGCCGGTCTATGGCCCGCCCTTCGTGCGCGATCTGGACGGCGGGCGGCGCTATGCGACGATTGCCGATTTCCGCAACTTCGTGCGGCTGGGCTACATGTCGAAATGGCTGCACCATTCGGGCGGCACGGTTTGTGAGCCGACGGATGTGCCGGTGAACAAGCGCCACCTCGACATGCTGCTGGCGCATATGACCCTGTCGGACAAGCCTTATATGGGGTCAGTCACCGAACCCAGCCGGGCGGCGGATTCGGTCGAGATGTCGAAGATTCTTTTCGGCGCCGATTTCGTCGATCAGAACACGGTCATGACCAGCCTGATCAACATCAACAGCCCGATGACCTTTGACGGCATCATGATGGGCGCGCTTGAGGTTTATGCGAAGGCCAATCAGGCGGCGATCATCAGCCCCTTCATCGTCGGCGGCGCCATGGCGCCCGTCACCGTGGCGGGGACGCTGACGCAGGTTCTGGCCGAGTGTCTGGCGGGCGTGGCCTATTCGCAGCTGGTGCGCCCCGGTGCGCCGGTGATCATGGGGGCCTTCGTGACCTCGATCGACATGAACAGTGGCGCGCCGACCTTCGGCACGCCGGAGGCCGCCCATATCACCTATGGCGCGGGCCAGCTGGCGCGGCGTCTGGGGCTGCCCTACCGGTCGGGCGGCGCCTTCACCGGGTCGAAGCTGCCCGATGCGCAGGCGGCCTATGAGACCTCGAACAGCCTGAACATGGCGCTTCTGTCGGGCGTCAACTTCATGCTGCACGCCTGCGGCTGGCTGGAAGGCGGTCTGGTGTCGGATTTCGAGAAATTCGTGATGGATGCCGACCAGCTGGGCACGCTGCACCATCTGGCGCGCGGCATCTCCATGGACGAGAACGGTCAGGCGATGGATGCGATCCGCGAGGTCGGGCCGGGCGGCCACTACCTCGGCTGTGCCCATACCCAGGCGAATTTCAAGAGCGCCTTCTGGCGGACCGACCTTCTGGACTACAAGCCCTTCGAGACCTGGGACGAGGAAGGCGCCCGCGACACCCGCACGCTGGCGCAGGCCCGGGTGAAGAAGATGCTGGCCGATTATCAGGCCCCCGCGATGGACGAAGGCGTGGCCGAGGCGCTGAACGAATATGTCGCGAAGAAGAAGGCCTCGATGCCCGACGCCTTCATGTGATCGTTTCCCATCGGGA
>JACZKR010000380.1 GCA_014859945.1 Paracoccaceae bacterium
CCTCGGCCAGCGCAGGTGCCGCGACCAGCGCCAGCACAAGAGCCAGCCAGAGCCGCCCCGCCACCCGCCTAGTCCTTCGGCGCGGGCTTGGCCGGAAGGGCCGACCGCCCGAAATCAGGCGCCGCCGTATCCTGCCCCGCCTCGATGATGCTGCGACGGATGGCGCGCGTGCGGGTGAAATAATCGTGGAGATGCGGCCCGTCACCCATGCGGATGGCGCGCTGCAGCACGAAAAGCTCTTCGGTGAAGCGGCCGAGAATATCCAGCACCGCGTCCTTGTTGGTCAGGAACACATCGCGCCACATCGTCGGGTCACTGGCCGCGATCCGCGTGAAATCGCGGAAGCCCGAGGCCGAATACTTGATGACCTCGCTGTTCGACACGCGGCGCAGATGGTCGGCCACCCCCACCATCGTATAGGCGATCAGGTGCGGCGTGTGGCTGACCACCGCCAGAACCAGATCGTGATGCGCCGCGTCCATCTCATCGACATTGGCGCCCATGCCTTCCCACAGCGCGCGCAGCCGCGCCGTCGCCTCGGGCGTCGATTGCGCGGTGGGGGTCAGCAAACACCAGCGGTTGACGAAAAGCTCTGCAAAGCCCGAACGCGGACCGGAATGTTCGGTCCCGGCCAGGGGGTGGGCCGGAACGAAGGCCACGCCTTCGGGCAGGTGGGGCCCGACCGCCTCGATCACCGCCTGTTTGACGGAACCGACATCTGTCACGCAGGCGCCGGGCGCCAGATGCGGCCCGATCTCTTCGGCGACCGCCGCCATGGCACCCACAGGCACGCACAGCACCACCAGATCGGCGCCTTGAACCGCCTCGGCCGCCGTATCGAAGACCCGGTCGCACAGCCCGATTTCCAGCGCCACCGCCCGCGTTTCGGCCGACCGCGCATGGCCGGTGATCTCGGCCGCCAGCCCGTTCGCCCGCATCGCATGCGCCATGGACGAGGCAATCAGCCCCAGCCCGATCAGAGCGACGCGGTTGTAAAGCGGCGCGGTCATTTCATGCCCTTGAACTGGCCGATGGCATGGGCGACCCGGCGGCACGACGCCTCATCGCCCACGGTGATGCGCAGGCAGTTCGGCAGCTTGTAGCTGGTCACCCGCCGCACGATCAGGCCCTGCGACTGCAGATAGGTGTCGCAGGCCTCGGCCTCTTCGCTGCTGGCAAAACGCGCCAGGATGAAGTTCGCCATCGAGGTGTCAGAGGGCACGCCAAGCGCCGCCAGCGCCTCGGCCAGCCAGACGCGCATCCGCGCGTTGTCGGCCCGGCAGCGGTTGACATAGTCCTGATCGCGCACCGCCGCCTCGGCGGTTTCCAGTTGCGTGTTCGACAGGTTGAACGGCCCGCGCACCCGGTTCAGCACGTCGATGATCGGCTTCGGCCCATAGCCCCAGCCGATCCTCAGCCCGCCCAGCCCGTAAATCTTCGAGAAGGTCCGCGTCATCACCACATTCGTCCGCGCGCTGACCACCGAGGCGCCGCCGTCGAAGCCCTCGACATATTCGGCATAGGCCCCGTCCAGCACCAGAATGGCCTGCGCCGGCAGCCCATCGGCCAGCCGCTCGATCTCGGCCTGCGAAATCATCGTGCCGGTCGGGTTGTTGGGGTTGGCGATGAAGACCAGCCTGGTCCGGCGGTTGCAGGCACGCAGGATCGCATCGACATCGGTCGTGCGGTCGCGTTCGGCCACCTCAACCGGGGTCGCCCCCACCGCCAGCGCCGAGATGCGGTACATCAGAAACCCGTGTTCGGTGAAGACCACCTCATCCTTCGGCCCGGCATAGGCCTGGCACAGGAAGGTGATGATCTCATCCGAGCCGACGCCGCAGATGATCTGCGCCGGGTCCAGCCCATGCACCTCGCCGATGGCATCCCGCAGTGCCGCATGGTCGGTGGAGGGATAGCGGTGCAGCTGGTGGACCGAACGCGCGAAGGCCTCTTTCGCCTTGTCTGACGGGCCGAACGGGTTTTCGTTCGACGACAGCTTGACCACGTTCGACATGCCCGCGACGGCGGCCTTGCCGCCCTCGTAAAGCGCGATGTCCATGATGCCGGGCTGCGGGCGGATCAGGTCACTCATCGGAATCCTCAACTGCGTGGCCGGGTTTTAGCCGGGGGGGGCGTGGTTTGCCAGCAGCATTTCATTGCGCCCCTGCGGCGGGGCCTTTCATTTGATCAAATTATCCGCCATAAGATGCCAGCCCTGACCGGAGCCCGCGATGCCCGCCGATCTGATTGCCGGAATTGCCCCTGACCGCCTGACGGCCTTTGCCGCGGCCGAGGCCAAGCGCTATGCCGCCGCGCGGCCGAAGGCAAAGAAGGCGCTGGCGGCGGGGGATGCTGTCTTTCTCGACGGCGTGCCGCTGCACTGGATGAAAGACTGGCCGATGCCGCACCTGCCGCTGGTGGCCAAGGCCCATGGCGCGCGGATCGAGGATATCGACGGCCACGCGATAGACGATTTCTGTCTGGGCGATACCGGCAGCATGTTCGGCCATTCGCCGGCGCCCGTGGCCAAGGCCATCCGCCATCAGGCCCGCCGCGGCCTGACCTACATGCTGCCCACCGAAGAGGCGCTGGCAGCGGGGCGGCTTCTGTCCGAACGCTTCGGCGATTTCCGCTGGCAGATCGCCACCACAGCCACCGACGCCAACCGCTTTGCGATCCGCGTCGCGCGTGCGGTCACCGGCCGGCCGAAGATTCTGGTCTTCAACGGCTGCTATCACGGCACTGTCGATGACGCGATGGTCGAGCTTGTGAACGGCACGACCCAGAACCGGCAGGGCCTTCTGGGCCAGTTCGCCGATCTGACGGCGGGTGCGGTTTGCTGTGAATTCAACGATCTGGTGGGGGTCGAGGCAGCGCTGGCCAAGGGCGATGTCGCCGCCATCCTGACCGAGCCGGTGATGACCAACTCGTGCATGGTGCTGCCCGAGGCGGGCTTTCATGACGGGCTGCGCACCCTCTCGCGGCGCTTCGGCGCGCTGCTGATCATTGATGAGACGCACACCATCTCATCTGGTCTGGGCGGCTATACCCGGGTTCATTCGCTGTCGCCCGACATGTTCGTGGTCGGCAAATGCGTGGCGGGCGGCATGCCCACCGCCGTCTGGGGCATGACCGCCGAGGTGGCCGACCGCTACACGCAGGTCAATGCCGGGCGGCCTTCGGGCCATTCGGGCATGGGCACCACGCTGTCGGCCAATCCGATGCAGTTCGCCTGCCTGAAGACCACGCTGGCCGAGGTGATGACCCCCGCCGCCTATGCCCATATGGAGAAACTGGCCGAGCGTCTGTCGGCCGGGCTGCGCCGGGTGATCGACCGGGTCGGCGCCCCCTGGCATGTGGTGCGCGTCGGTGCGCGGGTGGAATTCATCTGCGCCCCCGGCCCGCTGCGGAACGGCACCGAGGCGGGCTTTGCCCATCAGCCGCAGGTCGAACGCGCGGTTCACACCGCGCTTCTGAACCGCGGTTGCCTGATCGCGCCCTTCCACAACATGATGCTGATCAGCCCGTCGACCAAGAAGGCGCAGGTCGATCGCCTGATTGCCGCCTTCGATGCCACCCTGTCCGAACTTTTCGCCTGAGAGCCGCCATGACCGCCGCAACCAGCCCCTCCGGTTCCACCACAGCCGAGGCCGAGGCCTTTCTGGCCGCCCATCCCGAGATTGAGGCCTTCGATATCGTCTTGCACGATTCGAACGGAATAGGCCGGGGAAAGATCATCCGGCGGCATGAGCTTTTGTCGGTTTACAAGAATGGCCGCCATATGCCCATTTCGATCCTCGGGCTGGACATCTGTGGTGAGGATGTTCACGAAACCGGCCTGATCTGGGATCAGGGCGACGGCGACCGCCGGGCATGGCCGGTTCCGGGCAGCCTTGTGCCCTTGGCCGGCACCAACCCGCCGCGCGGTGAACTGTTCCTGACGCTGTACAACCTCGACGGCACGCCAATGACTTCGGACCCCCGGCACGCCCTGCAGCGGCAGGTCGATGCGCTGGCGGCCGAGGGGCTGTATCCGGCGGGCGCGTTCGAGCTTGAGTTCTTCCTGCTGGAGAACGACCGCGGCCCGGATGGCAAGATGGTGCCGGCGCGCGATGTGCTGGACCGGCGCCGCAACTCGAAAACCGATGTCTATTCGGTCGATCAGCTGCACGGCATGCTGCCGCTGTTCAACGATGTCTATGCCGGGGCAAAGGCGGCCGGGATCAAGGCCGAAACCCTGATCTCGGAATTCGCGCCGGGCCAGTATGAATTGACGCTGCACTACCGCGACAATGTCATGCAGGCCGCCGATGACCTGATGCGGCTGAAGCGGCTGGTCCGGATGCACGCGCGGCTGCACGGGGTGACCGCCTGTTTCATGGCCAAGCCGAATGAGGATTACGCCGGCTCGGGCATGCATTTCCATGTCTCGCTGCAGGACGGGCAGGGCCACAACACCTTCATGGAAGAGGTTGAGGGCCAGTGGAACGACCGCATCCGCCACGCCATCGGCGGGCTGCGCGTGACCATGGGCGAATCGATGCTGGTCTTTGCGCCCCATGCCAATTCCTGGCGCCGCTTTGCCAGCCAGAGCTATGCGCCGGTTTCACCGACCTGGGGGGTCAACAACCGTTCCGTCGCGCTGCGCATTCCCGCCGGTGACATCCGCGCGCGGCGGATTGAACATCGTCCGGCCGGGGTGGATGCCAACCCCTATCTGGTGGCGGCGACGGTGCTGGCCGGCATCCGCAAGGGCCTTGCCGAACAGATCGACCCGGGCCCCGAAGTGACCGGCAACGGCTATGATGCGGTGACCGATATCGTGATGCCCGACGACTGGCGCAGCGCGATCAAGGCGGCAAGCGCCTCGGCCTTCCTGAAAGACGCGCTGGGTGAGGATATGCACCGCACCTTTACCGCGGTGAAGGCGGCGGAATACGCCCGGGTGATGCGCACCGTCAGCGAGGTCGATTTCGACCTTTATCTGCACACCGTCTGACGGCGCGGATCAGTAGATGTAGCGGATCTGATCGCTCCAGTAGCGTTCGATCCGTTTCAGCGTCTGGTTCATCGCCTCCATCCCCTCGGCATCGACCATGCCGCGCTTCATCAGCCCCTCGGCGTGGCGGGCGAAGAGGTCGGCCAGCAGGCCGCGCACCCGGCGGCCCTTCTCGGTCAGCCGCACACGCACCGACCGGCGGTCGATTTCAGACCGCTGGTGGTGCATGTAGCCCAGTTCGACCAGCTTCTTCAGATTGTAGCTGACGTTCGAGCCCTGATAGTAGCCGCGCGTCTTCAGCTCGCCCGCCGTCACTTCATTCTCGCCGATGTTGAACAGCAACAGCGCCTGAACCGAGTTGATCTCAAGTATCCCCAGCCGCTCGAATTCGTCCTTGATCACGTCCAGAAGCAGCCGGTGCAGCCGTTCGACCAGCGCCAGGTTATCCAGATATCCGGCCATCAGGGCCTTGTGGGTGCCGTCCAGCACCGGGGCATCAATCCGCATCATTCGCTCCGCAACCGCGTTGTCCGGCACAGGTTGCGGACAAATCGGAAACATTGCGTAAATTCGCACCGGCCCCGGTGGCGGAATCAACCGCGGCCCAGCCTTTCGCGCGCGAAGACGCCGATCCGGCCGATCAGCGGCGCAAAACGGTCGGGCGGCTGAACCTGCCCCAGCACCCAGGGCAGAAGATCCTGATCGTTCTCGTGCAGAAGCGCGTCATAAAGTTCCAGCGTCCCGGCATCCATGCCGGCCAGATGGGCATCGGCAAAGGGGCCAAGGACCAGGTCCATCTCTTTCGTGCCCCGCCGCCATGACCGCATGGCCATGCGTTTCAGCCGCGCTTCCGCCGTTTCCGTCACGCCGCATTCTCCTGCAGAAGGCTACGAACCCGCTGCTCCATCTGCACCGCCTCTTCGGCCAGCGCAAGGGCGCTGCGGCGCAGCTGCGCGAGTTCGTCCAGCGCGGCACGGGCGCTGTCGGGCAGGGGTTCGGCATCAACCGTGCGGGGCACGGCGCCCGCGCCGGTCATCAGCCAGACCAGCGGCACGCCGACCGCGCCCGCCAGCATCTGCAGCCGGTTGGCGCGCGGTTCGCTGCGGTCGGCCTCCCAGGCTTCGATGGTCTTCTTCTGCACACCCAGAACGGCGGCCAGTCCGGCTGTGGTCATGCCCGCGGCGGTGCGGGCCGCTTCAAGCCGGTCTCCGAAGGTGGCATGCGGCTCGGCATACCAGTTCGTCGGGGTCGTCTCCGTCATCTTGCCTCTCCTTCTTCCGATATCGCTTGATCGACAGGGGGGGCAAGCCTAAGAGACCTACGCCGAAAATCCAACCCCAGCGGAGTTCCGCCCCATGGCTTTCCTGTCCGATACCCTTGCCCGCGTGAAACCCTCGCCCACCATCGCGGTCACCACCAAGGCGGCCGAACTGAAGGCGCAGGGTCGCGACGTGATCGGCCTTGGCGCGGGCGAGCCCGATTTCGACACGCCGGCGAACATCCGCGAAGCCGCCAAGCGGGCGATCGACGCCGGCAAGACGCGCTATACGGCGGTGGACGGCATTCCCGAACTGAAGAAGGCGATCTGCGAGAAGTTCCGCCGCGAGAATGGCCTGACCTATGCGCCGAACCAGATCACCGTCGGCACCGGCGGTAAGCAGATTCTTTACAACGCGCTGATGGCCACCTGTAACCCGGGCGATGAGGTCATCATCCCGGCGCCCTACTGGGTCAGCTACCCCGACATGGTGCTGCTGGCGGGCGGCACGCCGGTTCCGGTGGTGGCCACCATCGAGACCGATTTCAAGCTGACCCCGGCGCAGCTTGAGGCAGCGATCACGCCCCGGACCAAGTGGTTCATCTTCAACAGCCCCTCGAACCCGACCGGCGCCGGCTATACCCGCGCCGAGTTGCGGGCCCTGTGCGATGTGCTGCTGCGCCATCCGCAGGTCTGGATCATGTCGGATGACATGTATGAACATCTGGTCTTCGACGATTTCGAATTCACCACCCCCGCCCAGATCGAACCCGCGCTTTATGACCGCACGCTGACCTGCAACGGCGTGTCCAAGTCTTATGCGATGACCGGCTGGCGGATCGGCTATGCCGGCGGGCCGGTGCAGCTGATCAAGGCCATGGGCACCATTCAAAGCCAGTCCACCTCGAACCCCTGTTCGGTCAGCCAGTATGCCGCGCTTGAGGCGCTGACCGGCCCGCAGGACTTTCTGGCGCCCAACCGCAAGCTGTTCCAGCGGCGGCGCGATCTGGTGGTCTCGATGCTCAATCAGGCCAAGGGCATCACCTGCCCGCGCCCGGAGGGGGCCTTCTATGTTTACCCCGACATTTCGGGCTGCATCGGCAAGACCAGCGCCGGCGGCGCCAGGATCACCGATGACGAAGCCTTCGCCACCGCGCTGCTTGAGGAAACCGGGGTTGCCGTGGTCTTCGGCGCCGCCTTCGGTCTTTCGCCCAACTTCCGCGTCAGCTACGCTACCGCCGACGAGGTTCTGGAAGAGGCCTGCCGCCGCATCCAGACCTTCTGCGCAGGGCTGAACTGACGGGGACCGATGGCCGACCGCATCACGGCAAACCTGCCAAGCCGCGATTTCGGCGCGACCGAGGCGTTCTACCATCGCCTCGGCTTTCGCACCGGTTTCCGCGATGAGGGCTGGATGATCCTGCAGCGCGGGGCGCTGGAGCTGGAGTTCTTTCCCCATCCAGAAGTTGACAAATGGTCCAGCTGGTTTTCGGCCTGCATCCGCGTCGATAATATCCAGGGGCTGCTTGATGAATGGCAGGGCCTGGGCCTGCCCTCTGACCGGACGCAGATTCCCCGCCTGACCGGCATCTTCAAGCTGCCCGGCGCGCCGCGGATGTTCGCGCTGGTCGATGAAGACGGCTCGCTTCTGCGCGTCCTCGACAATGCCGACAGCGGGAAGGAAGGGTAGGATGGCCGGCGATCTTCCCGATTTCTACTTCCGCATCCGCGAAAACGGTGCCGTGGTGTTCCGCGTCGATACCGAAAACCGCCAGCGCCGGATCGAGCTGGAAGAGATTGCGACGGTCAACGTCAAAAATGGCAACGTCAAACCCCATGGCGACCGCAAGCTTTCGGCGGCCGAACAGGCGGTGATTGCCGATTGGCTGACCGAACGGCAGGCCCTTCTGGCGGCCCGCGATGTCGATGACATCCTGCGTGCGGTCGATCACATGAACCTGACCACCCAATGGGCGCAGTCGCGCGCGACCGATGACCAGCTTGAGGCGGTGACGGATGCCCTGCTGCTGGCCATGCACGATCTGCGCACGGTACTGGTGCGCAAGAAGGCCGACCGGCTGATGCGCGCGGCGGGGGGCGAGGAAGCGGGATCCATTATTCGACGGGGCCGAGACTCGCCATCGGAGTCGCCCCGGACACGGCCATTGAGGCGGTCGGTTCGTCCGGTTCCCCAGGCTCCCGCGGCAGCCCCGTGTGGCTCCTGCTCGCACTCGGGGCTTCCGTCTTCATCGTCATGCTTCGGTGGTCGCCTGCACGAGGTTCGAAGGGCTCGTCGGGGACGTAGCGACGCGGAATGTCGAGAAGAGGCCGAGGAAGACATCGTGTATCTGCTCGCCGTGAAGCCCGCCGGTTACCTAACGGTCATTTATCAGCGAGACCAGCAGAGCCCCGACGAACCTGTTGCAGGAGATGGCCGCCCCACCACGGAAGAGTGACTGCGCAAGCTTCAAGAACTCCTCGATATCGAGTCGATCACCCAGCCAGAGTACGAGGCGAAGCGCGCCGAGATCCTAGCCGAACTCTGAGATCAGCGGCGATCCCGCCACAAGTCACCAGCCTCGAGGATCCGTCCTGGGCCACTTCGTGACTGCCGGCTCTGGACAGCGGTGATAGCCCAGATGAGACTCGCTGCAGCCGTGGGGCGACGAGGTGCGGCGTCGAGCTCGGGACGTAACAGCTGACCCGCCCGAACGTCTCCATTGGTACACCGTCCGAAGGGACATGAGATGCGCTCGTCGCACGTACGGCTCGGGACACCGATCATCGTCGGCCTGTTCGTCGCGGCGGCCTGCACGTCGGCCGCAAGCCCGACGCCTGTCGTGACGTCACCGGCTGCGAGTCCGACATCGCCTCCACCGGTCACCACCGCGACCCCGACATCGCCCTCGCCGGCGATAGCCACCCCAGAGGTGACGACTCCCCTCGCGGTCGCGGGCGCCGTGGACCCGACGTTCGGCCGTGACGGCTTCGTCACCACGGACATCTCGGGCTCGGGCAGCGAGGAACACGCCTCCACGATCGCCATCGACCGGGAGGGGCGGATCGTCGTTGCCGGGAGGAGCGGCCCGGACGAGGACGAGATGGACAGCCTCGCGCTCGCCCGCTACGACCCGGATGGCCGCCTCGACCCGAGCTTCGGTCTGGGCGGCATTGTCACAACCGCCATCAACGGCTCAGAGCTGGTCATCGACGCGGACGGCAGGATCGTGATCGCAGGCT
>JACZKR010000381.1 GCA_014859945.1 Paracoccaceae bacterium
CCCGGACGAGCTGGCCCGCATCAGTGATTTGACCGAGCGCCTGGCGGCGCGCATGAAGTACCGCCTGACCCGGCGCGAGCGGCAGCGCCGGCGTGGCCGCCGACTGGATCTGCGCCGGGTGATCCACCAATCCATCCGCTTCGGCGGCACGCCGATGCGGCTGGCCTACCGCATGCGCTGGCCAAAGCCGCTGCGCTTGGTGGTCATTCTCGACGCCAGCGGCTCCATGAGCCTCTACAGCACCTTCTTTGTCCGCTTCATCCGCGGCGTGCTCGACCATTTCCGCGAGGCGGAGGCCTTCGTCTTCCACACCCGCCTCATCCACATCAGCGCCGCCTTGCGCGAGCGCGACACCGAAAAGGCGCTGGAACGCATGGCGTTGATGGCGGCGGGCTGGGCCGGCGGCGTTCATGGCCGATCTGACGCTGCTGGTGCTGGGGGCCGTGCTGCTGATCCTTCCGGGGCTTCTGGGCGATGTCGTCGGGCTCTTGCTGATGGTGCCGGGGGTGCGGCGCACGGTGGCCCGGCTGATCGGGGCGCAGCTGCGGCAGCGCGGGGCGGCGACGGTGACCGTAATCGACGGCAGTTACGAGGTGGTTGAGCGCCCGGAGCATGATCCGGCGCGGCCGCCTTCGGACTGGCGCGGGCATTGAGGCGGCGCCGGTGACCTGCTAGGAACGGCCAACCCCGACCAGAGGAGAGTTGGAATGGCCGAAGAGAACGGCGCGGCGCAGCAGGTGCGCATGTCGGTTCTTGCGCAGTTCGTGCGGGATCTGTCTTTCGAAAACATGGTGGCCCAGAAGGGCGTGACCTCGGCCGAGGTTTCGCCGGATGTGCAGGTGGCGGTCAGTCTGGATGCGCGCAAGCGGTCGGCGGAACACCAGTATGACGTGATCAGCAAGTATCGCGTGACCTCGAAGAACAAGGCGACCGGCGACACGCTGTTCCTGTGCGAGGTCGATTACGGCGGGGTCTTCCATGTGGAAGGTGTGCCGGAGGACCAGCTGCATCCGTTCCTGCTGATCGAATGCCCGCGGCTGATGTTTCCCTTCGTGCGCCGCATCATCTCGGATATCACGCGCGACGGGGGTTTCCCGGCGCTGAACATTGATACCGTTGATTTCCTTGCGCTTTATCGGCAGGAACTCGCGCGGCGGGCGCAGGCGCAGCAGGCACCGGCGGCCCAGCCGAACTGAGGCGGGCCGGCCCCTTTGTGGCCGGCCGCATCGTCAGGCGAGGCGTTTGCGCCAGATCGACGCCTCGCCGAGTTTGGCGATGAATGCCTCATGCGCGGCGGCTTCCTCATCGGTCAGGCGGGGGGGAAGCGGCTGCGGACGGGCCGTTGGGCGTGGGACGTGCTCGGGCTGTGGTTGCGCCTTGCGGGCGGGCGTGGCGGCCACGGGGGCCAGAACCAGATCGGGCTGCCTGCCGCCGATCAGCTCAAGATAGACCTCGGCCAGAATCTCGCTGTCGAGCAGCGCGCCGTGTTTTTCGCGCCGGGAGTTGTCGACCCCGAACCGGCGGCAGAGCGCATCGAGCGATGCGGGAGATCCTGGGAACTTCGCACGGGCGATGGCCAGCGTGTCGATGGCGCGCTCCCACGGCAGGCGGGGCAGGCTGATCGCCGACAGCTCGGCATTCAGGAATTTCATGTCGAAGGCGGCGTTGTGGATGACCAGTTTCGCGTCGCCGACGAAATCGAGGAAGGCCTGACCGATTGCCTTGAAAAGCGGCTTGTCGCGCAGGAAGTCGTCGCCAAGGCCGTGAACCTCAAACGCCTCACGCGGCATCGGGCGTTCGGGGTTGATGTACTGGTGGTAGGTGCGCCCCGTCGGCAGGTGGTTGAAGAGCTCAACCGCGCCGATCTCGACGATGCGGTGGCCTTCCGAGGGCTCGAAACCGGTGGTTTCGGTGTCGAGGACGATTTCACGCATGCTGCAGGCCCCGGATGTGGCGGATCAGTGCGCGAATATAGGCGCGGGTCTGTTCAGGTTCGAGGGTTTCGACGATATGGGTCGCGCGGGCACGCTTGCTGGCGTCGGGCATCTGGCGGTCCAGCAACAGGCGGAACTGGTCTTCGGTCATACCGGGGCGGGCAAGGACGCGGGCGCGCTGGACCGTTGCGGGTGCGGTGACCAGAAGCGTGGCGTCGAATTCGGCCTCACCGCCTTTTTCGAACAGGAGCGGGATATCGAAGACGATCAGGTCGGCCTTTTGCGCGGCGGCGAAGCTGGCGCGGTCGGCAGCGACCAGCGGGTGAACGACGGCCTCGATCCGGGCCAGAAGTGCTGGATCGGCAAGGATCGCAGCTTTCAGCGTTTCACGTGAAACACCTGCGGAACCAACGGCTTGGGGGCATAGCTGGGCAATTTGCGCGACCGCCCCGCCATCGGGCGCGTAAAGCCGGTGAACGGCAGCGTCGGCATCCCAGACCGGCACGGCTTCGTCCCGGAAGAAGCCCGCCGTGGTCGACTTGCCCATGCCGATCGAGCCGGTCAGGCCAAGGCGGAACGTCATGCGCCCAGCACCGCAAGGCGCGTGGCCTCATCCACTTCGGGGCGCTGGCCGAACCAGCGTTCGAACCCGGGCGCGGCCTGATGCAGGAGCATTCCAAGGCCATCCACCGTCCGGCAGCCACGGTCGGCGGCCGCCTGCAGGAAATCGGTCTGCAGCGGATTGTAGACCAGATCGGTGACCAGCGCCGCGGGCTCCAGCCCGTCAAGAGGAACGCGGAAGTCAGCCTTGCCGGCCATGCCAAGCGAGGTGGTATTAACGACAGTGGACGCCCCTTCCAGCATATTGGCAGCCTGAACCCAGTCTTCGACCACCACCTTGGCGCCGAAATCGGCGCGCAAGGCCTCGGCCCGCGGCCGGGTGCGGTTGGTGATGCGGATCTCGGGGACGCCGACCTCGATCAGCGCGGCAACCACGGCACGGGCCGCGCCGCCCGCGCCGAAGACGGCGGCAGGGCCGGCAGCCGGATTCCAGTCGGGGGCGTTCTGCCGCAGATTGGCGATGAAGCCCGCGCCGTCGGTGTTGTCCGCGTGGATGCGGCCATCCTTCCGGAAGATCAGGGTGTTCGCCGCGCCGATCAGGGCCGCGCGGTCACTGACCACATCGGCCAGTTGAAGAACCGCCTCCTTGTGGGGGATGGTCACGTTCAGCCCGACAAAACCGATGCGCGGCAAGAGGTTGAGCGTTTCCTTCAGGTCGGCGGGCGCCACGTCCATCGGCACATAGTGGCCCCTGATCCCATAGCGCCGCAGCCAGTGGCCATGCAGCGCCGGCGAGCGGCTGTGCGCAATCGGGTGGCCGATCACGCCGGCAAGAGGGATGCGAGGAAGGTCCATCATGTCGCGATGAAACCCCGAACACCAAGCCATAACAAGAGCGGAAGCAAAGGCAGGCCAAGGATGGTGAAGTGGTCGCCCTCGACCGCCGAAAACAGGCGAATTCCTTCCGCTTCTATCTTGTAGCAGCCCACGGAACCCGAGACATCGGGCCAGTTGGCGTCAAGATAGGTGTCCAGGAACCCGTCCGAGAAATCCCGCATCGTCAGCCGCGCCACGCCTACATGGCGCCAGACGGGCGTGCCGCCGTCATAGATCACCGCGGCAGACAGCAGCCGGTGGGTCTGGCCCCGAAGCGACAGAAGCTGACGCCGCGCCTCATCCCGGTCAGCGGCCTTGCCCAGCGCCTTGCCGTGATGGTCCAGCACTTGATCGCAGCCAAGGACAAGCGACCCCGGTGAGCGGGCAGCAACGCGGGCGGCTTTCATCTCGGCCAGCGCATCGGCCACGTCCTGGGGGTTTGCGCCCTCGGCTTCCAGCCCAGCACGGGCGGTTTCTTCATCAACGCGGGGCGCGACGGCTGTAACCGAAAGACCTGCAGCCTGCAGCATTTGCAGTCGCGTCGGAGAGGATGAGGCAAGGATCAGCGGGCGCATGACAGGGCTGTGGATAATCCGCTTATGTTCCGTTGGGCTGCCTGAGGCTGGTTCCGGGGTGGCGGATGACACCGGTCCATGTCAAGCCGCCAGCCTGAGTTTTCCCGTTGTGTGTGGTCTTTCCGGCTTGCTGTGGGCAGTTCCGACCATGACCGCCGATACACGGTTTTGTCGTGGAGATGTGAAGTCATCACATTGTTTTATAACGCATATTTCATGTTCTCTCTGGCAGGCGGATCACCGGATGCCGAAGCGCCCTGTGGAAAATCCGGTTGAATAGTCCGGGTTTCCAGTTACTCACGGCACAACAACCTCTACTTCCTTTTCCTTCTTTCTATCTTACAGAAAGAAGAAAGACCGGGACAAAGATGCAGGACTTTCTGGGTGAGTGGTATTTCTGGATCAAGGCGATGCATATTGTCTCGGTCATCTCCTGGATGGCGGGGCTGTTCTATCTGCCGCGGTTGTTCGTCTATCACACCGAGCAGGTCGAACAGGGGTCAGCCACCGATCTGATGTTTCAGACCATGGAGCGGCGGTTGCTGCGCGGGATCATGGGGCCTGCCTCTGTCGCGACCTGGTTCTTTGGTCTGGCTCTGGTCTTTACGCCGGGGATCGTTGATTGGTCCGCAGTCTGGCCCTGGACCAAGGCCGCCGCGGTTCTGGGGATGACGTGGTTTCACCATTGGCTGATGATCCGGCGCAAGGACTTCATGCGCGGAGCCAACAGCCGGACGGGGCGCGACTACCGGATCATGAACGAAGTGCCCACGGTTCTTCTACTGGTGATCGTCTTTTCGGTGGTGCTGAAGTTCTGAACGTTGACTTTCGGCCGGTCAGGGCTTAGCTGCGGCTTCAGGGCCGTCCGGCCTGATTTTTCCTGATCTGCTGTCGTGCTGCGCCCGGTCGGGTGCCTGAGGGTTTTGCCATGACCATCGAACATCTCAATCTTGCCGATCTGAAAGCCAAGACGCCGGCCGAGCTGCTGGCCATGGCCGAAGAATGGGAAATTGAAAACGCGCCCTCGATGCGCAAGGGCGAGATGATGTTCTCGATCCTTAAAGAGCATGCTGAAGAGGGCTGGGAGATCGGCGGCGATGGCGTGCTGGAAGTGCTGCAGGACGGTTTCGGGTTTCTGCGCAGCCCCGAGGCGAACTATCTGCCTGGCCCGGATGACATTTATGTCAGCCCCGAGATGATCCGCCAATTCAGCCTGCGCACCGGCGATACGATCGAGGGCGTGATTCAGGCCCCGCGTGAGAATGAGCGGTATTTCAGCCTGATCAAGGCCACGAAGATCAACTTCGATGACCCCGAGCGGGCGCGGCACAAGGTGCATTTCGACAACCTGACGCCGCTGTATCCCGATGAGCGGCTGAAGATGGAGATCGAAGATCCGACGATCAAGGACCGCTCGGCCCGCGTGATTGATCTGGTTTGCCCCATCGGCAAGGGCCAGCGGGCGCTGATCGTCGCGCCGCCGCGCACCGGCAAGACAGTTCTGTTGCAGAATATTGCCCACAGCATCGAGAAGAACCATCCGGAGTGCTATCTGATCGTTCTGCTGATCGACGAACGGCCCGAAGAAGTCACCGACATGCAGCGCAGCGTGAAGGGTGAGGTGGTGTCGTCAACCTTTGACGAGCCTGCGACCCGGCACGTCGCGGTGGCGGAAATGGTCATCGAGAAGGCGAAGCGACTGGTTGAACACAAGCGCGATGTGGTCATCCTGCTTGATTCGATCACGCGGCTTGGCCGGGCCTTCAACACGGTGGTTCCGTCCTCGGGCAAGGTGCTGACCGGCGGTGTCGATGCCAACGCCCTGCAGCGGCCGAAGCGGTTCTTCGGCGCGGCGCGGAATATCGAAGAGGGCGGCAGCCTGACCATCATTGCGACCGCTCTGATCGATACCGGCAGCCGGATGGACGAGGTGATCTTTGAAGAGTTCAAGGGTACCGGCAACAGCGAAATCGTGCTGGACCGCAAGGTGGCCGACAAGCGCGTCTTCCCGGCCATCGACATTCTGAAGTCCGGCACGCGGAAAGAGGATCTGCTGGTCGACAAGGTCGATCTGCAGAAGACCTATGTGCTGCGCCGGATCCTCAACCCGATGGGCACGACGGACGCCATCGAGTTCCTGCTGGGCAAGCTGAAGCAGACCAAGACCAACGGCGAGTTCTTCGATTCGATGAACGCCTGAGGGCCGGATCGTGGCGGAAGCGGCGACGATATTTGCCCTGGCATCGGCCCGGGGTCGGGCGGGTGTTGCGGTCGTCCGCGTGTCCGGGCCTTTGGCCCACGATGCCGTCAGGCTGTTGTGTGGCAGCTTGCCACCGGCCCGAAAGGCCAGTCTGCGCAATATATTGTGGCAGGATGAGCTTATTGACGAAGCTATAGTTGTGACCTTTGACGAAGGGCATAGCTTCACCGGTGAGAGGTCAGCGGAGTTTCAGATTCACGGCTCGGTTGCCGTCATTGCGCGACTGCTGCGCTGCCTTGGAGAAATTGAAGGGCTGCGGGTGGCAGAGCCGGGGGAGTTTACCCGGCGCGCGATGGAGAACGGGAGGCTGGATCTGACTCAGGTCGAAGGCCTGGCCGATCTTGTCGATGCCGAAACCGAAGCACAGCGACGGCAGGCCATGCGGGTGATGACCGGCGCCCTGGGTGCGAAGGTCGCAGAGTGGCGGGCGGGATTGATCCGTGCGGCGGCGCTGATCGAAGCGACGATCGATTTCGCGGATGAGGAGGTTCCGGTTGACGTGTCGCCTGAGGTCCGGGCGATCATTTCCGGATTGCTGGCCGAGTTTGAGGGCGTTGTTGCGGCGTCCCGCGGGTCCGAGCGCATTCGTGACGGGTTCGAGGTTGCGATCGTCGGGTCGCCGAATGCCGGAAAATCGACACTTCTCAATGCCTTGGCTGGTCGCGACGCCGCCATAACGTCAGAGATTGCCGGAACAACGCGGGATGTGATCGAGGTTCGGATGGACATTGCCGGCTTGCCGGTGACCCTTCTTGACACAGCCGGGCTTCGCGAATCGACCGATCGGGTTGAGCGGATCGGCATTGCCCGCGCGGTTGAGCGGGCAAATGCGGCGGACCTGCGTCTGTTTCTTCTGCAGTCGGCTTCGGAGGAACTGATCGTTCAGCCAGTGCCCGATGACATAACCGTGCTGGGAAAGGGCGATCTGACGGGTGATCCTGCCGCGGTCTCGGGGTTGACGGGGCAGGGGATTGACCGGCTGCTGGGCCAGATCGGTGAACGGCTTTCGCGCCGTGTACCGGCCTCGGGCTTGCTGATTCGGGAAAGGCAGCGTAACGCAGTGCTGCAGGCCGCCGGGGCGCTGAGGCTGGCGCTTGCAGCGCTGGACAGTTCCGCCGGCGCGTCCGAAATCGTTGCGCTTGAGTTGCGGTCAGCAATCCATGCGCTTGAGGTCATGGTCGGCAGGATCGGTGTGGAGACGCTTCTCGGAGAGATCTTCGCCAGCTTCTGCATTGGCAAGTAGGAGTGTTTCACGTGAAACATTTCGATGTTGTGGTGATTGGTGGTGGACACGCCGGAACCGAGGCTGCATCGGCATCCGCGCGGCTTGGCGTGCGCACGGCGTTGATCACGCTGCGGCGTGAAGCGATCGGCATGATGTCGTGCAACCCTGCCATCGGCGGTCTGGGCAAGGGTCATCTGGTGCGCGAGATTGATGCGTTGGACGGCGTGATGGGGGTTGCGGCCGACCGCGCCGGCATCCAGTTCCGCCTCCTGAACAGGCGCAAGGGGCCGGCGGTGCAGGGCCCGAGGACCCAGGCCGACCGCAAGCTGTATCGCAATGCCGTTCAGGCGCTGCTGGCCGAGACGGAAAATCTGCAGATCATCGAAGCAGAAGTCGCTGGGCTGATCGTCCGCGACGGCGCCTGCCAAGGTGTTCGGCTGGCGGATGGGGCAGAGGTTTTTTCCGGCGCTGTCGTGCTGACGGCGGGGACCTTTCTGAATGGCGTCATCCATGTCGGCGACCAGCGCCGGCCGGGTGGGCGGGTCGGCGATGCGCCATCGCTGCGCCTGGCGGCGCAACTGGCAGAGCTCTCCCCCCATCGCGGCCGCCTGAAAACCGGGACGCCGCCGCGGCTTGACGGGCGGACGATAAACTGGGACCTGCTGGAGAAACAGCCGGGCGACGATGCCCCGGTCATGTTCTCATTCCTGCACACGAAGCCCTTCGTCGAGCAAATCTCTTGCGGCGTGACGCATACGAACGAAGCCACGCATGAGATCATCCGCGAGAACCTGTCGCGGTCAGCCATGTACGGCGGTCATATCGAGGGGGTTGGTCCGCGCTACTGCCCGTCGATCGAAGACAAGATCGTCCGTTTTGCCGACAAATCCTCGCACCAGATTTTTCTGGAACCAGAAGGGCTTGACGATCATACAGTCTATCCGAATGGCATCTCCACCTCGCTGCCGGTCGATGTACAAGAGGCTTACGTCCGCTCGATCCGCGGGCTTGAGGCGGCGGTCATCACGCAGCCGGGCTATGCGATCGAGTACGATTACTTCGACCCGCGCGAGCTTGACCGTCGCCTGTGCTACCGTGCGCTTCCCGGCCTTTACCTGGCGGGGCAGATCAACGGCACGACGGGCTATGAAGAGGCGGCGGCACAGGGGCTGGTTGCAGGCCTGAATGCGGCGCTGGCTCAGCTGGAACGTCCGCCGGCACTGTTCTCGCGGTCGGAAAGTTACATCGGTGTGATGATTGATGACCTGCTGGCGCGGGGCGTGACCGAGCCTTACCGCATGTTCACGTCACGGGCCGAGTTCCGCCTTGTCCTGCGCGCCGACAACGCCGACCAGCGACTGACGCCTTTCGGCATGGCGTTGGGCTGTGTCTCGGCGCAGCGGGCGAAGGTCTTTGGCGAGAAAGCCGATCAGCTGGCCCGTGCCCGCGGCGATCTGTCGGCCAACCGGTTCAGCCCGAAGGATCTTTCCGAGAAGGGCATCCAGGTCAGTCAGGATGGCGTGCGCCGCAGCGCGCTTGAAGTCATGGCTTTTCCCGATGTCATGACCGAGCAAATTGAGGCACTTGTGCCCGGCTTCGCGGCTTTGCCGGACGACATCCGTGACCAGATTGCGCGAGATGCGCTTTACGATCAGTATCTTGACCGGCAACGTGCCGAAATCGCCGAGCTTCAGCGCGAAGAGAAGACGCTGATTCCCGAAGGTTTCGTCTATCAAGGGCTGCCCGGCCTTTCCAATGAACTTGCCACCAAACTGACGCGCCTCCGCCCCGGCAACTTGTCGGAAGCAGGCAGGATCGAGGGGATGACGCCGGCTGCGCTGTCGCTGATACTGGCGCACCTGCGCAAAGCGGCAAGGGGCGCGATGGTCTCGTGATGGCAGGAGATCGGGCGGAACCCGGTTCAGCAACGCCCCTGACGGATTCCGAAACGCAAAGGCTGCAGGCCTTTGCTGATCTGGTCCTGAAATGGAACCGGACGATAAACCTGATCTCTGCCCCGACAGAGGCCGCGATCTGGCAGCGACATATCCTTGATTCGGCGCAGATTTTCGAACTTGCTCCCCAAGACGCCCAAACCTGGCTGGATTTCGGCAGCGGTGGCGGCTTCCCCGGAATGGTCATCGCCATCCTCGCAGCCGAGCGCCGGCCGGGGATGCGGGTCACGCTGGTTGAATCGGATCGCCGAAAGGCGACGTTCCTGGCGCAGGCCAGCCGAGCCGCCGGCGTGGGCAGCACGGTTCTGGCGAAGCGCATCGAAGATGTGCCGCCAATGGCCGCGGATGTTGTCTCGGCGCGGGCGGTAGCGGCGCTGTCGTCTCTGCTGCCGGCAGGAAGCCGGCATCTGGCACCGGGCGGCACACTGCTTTTCCCGAAGGGCGCCCGCGCCGCCGCCGAGATCGCCGAGGCCCGGAAGTCCTGGGACTTTGACCTTGTAGAAACTCCCAGCCGGACCGATCCTTCGGCCGTGACTCTCTCAATCAGGAATCCCGTGCATGTCTGAGCCGATATCGCTGATGAGCGCGCGGATCATTGCTGTCGCCAACCAGAAGGGCGGGGTAGGCAAGACGACAACGGCGATCAACCTTTCCGCGGCACTGGTTGCGTCGGGCGCAAGGGTGCTGCTTGTCGATCTTGATCCGCAGGGCAACGCCTCAACAGGTCTGGGGATCCTGCCGGCGCAGCGCAAGCTGACAAGCTACGATCTGCTGATGGATGAGGCGCCCGTCAGCAAGACCGTCCTGAAAACCGCGACCGAAGGTCTGTTCATCTGCCCAGCCAATGCTGATCTGGCTTCGGCGGATATGGAGCTTGTTTCGAACGAAAAGCGCAGCTTCCTGTTGCATGATGCGCTGCGCGGCCCCGATCTGGCTGACCTGGCGCTGGATTTCGTGCTGATCGACTGCCCGCCCTCGCTCAGCCTGCTGACGGTGAATGCGCTTGTGGCCGCGCATGCCGTTCTTGTGCCGCTGCAGTCCGAGTTCTTTGCGCTGGAAGGCCTGTCGCAGCTGATGCTGACCATCCGCGAGGTCCGCCAGACCGCAAATCCCGGGCTGCGGATCGAAGGCGTGCTACTGACCATGGCCGATTCGCGCAACAGGCTGTCGCAACAGGTTGAGGCCGATGCCCGCCGGACCCTGGGCGATCTGGTTTTCAATACGGTCGTGCCCCGGAATGTCCGTGTCAGCGAAGCGCCTTCCTACGCGATGGCCGTCATCGACTATGACCCCGCATCCCGAGGGGCTGAGGCTTACAGGGCGCTTGCCGCCGAACTGCTGGCGCGACACCCCCTGAAGAACGAGACGCGGATAGAGGCCTGATCATGGAAAAGAAAACCGAACGTCGCGGGTTGGGCCGCGGGCTCAGCGCTCTTATGGCGGATGTCCGGCTTGACCGCGCCCCGGGCGCCCCGGGCGATACGCAGCCCCGGCCCGACATGATGATGCCGACGGACCGCCTTGTTCCGAACCCCGATCAGCCGCGGCGGCACTTTGACAAGGGCGCCCTTGAGGATCTGGCTGATTCGATCCGCCAGAAGGGCGTCATCCAGCCGCTGATCGTCCGGCCGGCCTCACAGTCCGGCCAGTACGAGATTGTCGCGGGTGAGCGGCGCTGGCGTGCGGCGCAACTGGCGCGCCTTCACGAAGTGCCGGTTCTGGTGCGCGAACTCAGCGATACCGAAGTGCTTGAGATCGCCATCATCGAGAACGTCCAGCGGGCCGACTTAAGCCCGGTGGAAGAGGCTCTGGCCTACCGGCAGCTGATGGACCGTTTCGGACACACGCAGGAGAAGATCGCCGAGGCGCTGTCACGAAGCCGCAGCCATATCGCCAACACCTTGCGCCTTCTTTCGCTTCCCGAAGAGGTTCAGAACATGCTGGGCGCCGGAACCCTGACGGCGGGGCATGCCCGGGCACTGATCACAGTGCCGAACGCGGTCGAGCTTGCTCAGAAGGTCGTGGGCCGCGGGTTGTCGGTGCGTGAGACCGAAGATCTGGTGCGCAAATCGGCCACGGCAAAGATTGCGCGCCGTCGCGCCGCCGGGCGAAAGGAAAAGGACGCCGACACCCGCGCGATCGAGGCCGATCTGAGCGCCGGGCTTGGGATGAGCGTGTCGATCGAACATGAGCCGGGGGGTGAACGCGGGCGGATGGTGATCGGCTATTACAGCCTTGATGACCTTGATCTGCTTTGCCAGGCCCTGTCAGCGGTGACGCGGGACAACCGGACCTGAGCCCTATTCGGGCAGGTCGGCCGCCAGCTTGCTGATCAAGGCGTTCAGGACCAGCCTTCCGGCGGGCGTGGCGCGCAAGTGGGTGGGGTCGGCCTCCAGCAGCCCCAGCGATGTCAGGTCATCAACCGTTGACCGCAAGGGCAGAGCGCCCGCCAGCAACTCAAGGCGACGCAGATCGGTGCCTTCGGTCAGGCGCAATGACATCAGCAGATATTCGGAGGCGTGTTCCGGACCGCTCAGTGCCTGCCGCGGCTTCTCGGCCGGATCCCCGCGCAGCGCGGCGGCAAGCCAGGTCGCAGGGGCTTTCGGGCATTCGGTCGCCCAGCGGCAGCCTTCTAATGTCAGACGGCCATGTGCCCCCGGACCGATGCCCACATAATCACCGCCGCGCCAGTAGATCAGATTGTGGCGCGATTCGGCGCCGGGCCGCGCGTGGTTTGAAACCTCATAGGACGCCATTCCGTGAGCGGCACAGACGTCCTGCGTCAGATCATAAAGATCGGCGGCCCGGTTCTCATCCGGAAGGCCGCGCAGGCCGCCGCGCGCCAGCCGGTCGGCAAACGGTGTTCCGGCCTCGACCGTCAGTTGGTACAGCGACAGGTGGTCCACCGCCATGGCCAGAGCGCGGCGCAATTCGGCGCGCCAGCCGTCCAGGCTCTGATCCTGCCGCGCATAGATCAGGTCAAAGCTCACCCGCTCAAACACACCCCGGGCGATCTCAAAGGCCCGCATGGCCTCATCCGCCGTATGCAGCCGGCCCAGTCGGCGCAGGTCGGCATCATTCAGCGCCTGCACCCCCATCGAGACGCGCGTAACGCCGGCCTGTCGATATGCGGCAAAACGCCCGGCTTCGACCGATCCAGGGTTGGCCTCAAGCGTGATTTCGGGGTCATTGGCCATTGGCCAGGATGAGCGGATTGCATCAATGACGGCGGCCACCAGATCGGGGTCCATAAGCGACGGGGTTCCGCCCCCAAAGAACACGGTATTCAGAACGCGCCCGGAGGTTTCGGCGGCAAGACGGGCGATCTCATTCCGGTAGGCCTGCAGCCACTGCCTTTGGTCAACGGCCTGGGCGACATGGCTGTTGAAGTCGCAGTAGGGGCATTTTGATTGGCAAAATGGCCAATGCAGATAAAGCCCAAAGCCGCCGGCCCGCCAGTCTTCCATCATCAGCCCTTGAACGCGGTGACTTCGATTTCCACCAGCATCTCGGGGCGGATCAGCCCGGCCACCACCATTGTTGCGGCCGGCATCACATCAGCCAGCGCTTCAGCCAGCGCAGGGGCGATCTCGTCAACCAGCGCCGCATCGGTGATGGTGTACTGCACCCGGACGATGTCTGCCATGTCAAACCCCGCCTGCGCCAGGACACCCGCGATCGTCCGCATGCAGTTGCGCGCCTGCTCCAGTGCGGTCTGCGGCATGACCATCCGGGCGTAATCATAGCCGGTCACGCCCGAAACAAAGCACCAGTCCCCCTTCACCACGGCGCGGCTGTAGGCCAGCTTGGCCTCAAAGGGCGACCCCGTTGAGATATGTTTCACGTGAAACACCCCGCAATCAGCTTCCGAAAGGCATCGGCGCGATGGCTGATGGTGTTCTTCTGCCAGCGATCCATCTCGCCAAAAGTCAGCGCGCCGCCAGCGGGCTGAAAGATCGGATCATAACCATGCCCCTGATCGCCCCGCATCGGCCAGACAACCCGCCCTGGCATCACGCCCTCAAACGCCTCGTCATGGCCATCAGGCCAGGCAAGCACCAGTGTACAGCGAAACTGCGCCTCACGCGGCTCAGGCGCCCGGGCATCTTCCAGCATCTGCCATGTCTTCCGCATCGCCATCTCGAAGTCGCGGCCCCCAGCGGTAGTTGCCCAATCCGCCGTGTACACACCCGGCGCGCCGCCAAGCGCGTCAATGGTGATGCCGGAATCATCCGCAAGCGCCGGCTTTCCGGCGGCCTGTGCGGCTGCGTGCGCCTTGATGCGGGCATTGCCGACAAAGGTTGCCTCTGTCTCTTCCGGCTCCGGCAGGTTCAGTTCGCGGGACGAAATCACCCTGACCGGAAACGGCGCCAGAAGAGCCGAAATCTCCTCAAGTTTTCCCTGATTGTGCGTCGCGACAATCAGATCCCCGCCGCCAAACCTGCGCGTCATCGGCCCGTCGCCTGCAACTGCCGCTTCACCAGCTCCGCCGCACCCGCCTCGGCCAGGTCCAGCAGCTCGGCCATTTCCTGCCGTGAGAACGTCGCGCCTTCGGCCGACATCTGCACCTCGATCAGCCGCCCGCGCCCGGTCATCACAAAGTTGCCGTCCGTCCCCGCCACGGAATCCTCGGCATAATCCAGATCGGCCACCGGCTGACCTGCGTAAATCCCGCAGGACAGCGCGCAGACATTGTCCAGAACCGGATCGCTGGCAATCACACCCGCCTTCAGCAGCTTGTCCGCCGCCAGCCGCAACGCCACCCAACCCCCGGTGATCGAGGCGCAGCGCGTCCCGCCATCAGCCTGGATCACATCGCAGTCGATCACGATCTGCCGCTCACCCAGAGCACTACGGTCAATCCCGGCGCGCAGGGCCCGGCCGATCAGCCGCTGAATTTCCTGCGTCCGGCCCGATTGCTTGCCCGCCGCCGCCTCCCGCCGCGTCCGGCTGTTGGTGGCCCGCGGCAGCATGCCATATTCGGCCGTCACCCAACCCAACCCGGTGTTCTTCAGGAAGGGCGGCGGCTTGTCCTCGATCGTCGCCGAACACAGCACATGCGTGTCTCCCATCCGGATCAAGCACGACCCCTCAGCATGGCGCATCACATCGGGCTCAATCGACACCGCGCGAAGCTCGTTCAGTTTCCGGCCAGATGGGCGCATGGGGTTTCTCCTGATTTTCGCCAGATAGGCGCGACATCGGCGCAGATGCAACCCTCATTGACGCTGGCCCGCCCCGGCCCCAATATCGCCAACCGGATGGACTGGGCATGAGCGACGGAACAAAGCTTCTCTCCGAACTGAACGACCGATCGCGCGAGGTCTTTCGCCGGGTCGTCGAAGGCTACCTTGCTTCCGGCGACCCCGTTGGTTCACGCACCCTGACCCGCTCGATGACCGAACGCCTCTCTGCCGCCACCATCCGCAACGTCATGCAGGACCTCGAATTTCTAGGCCTGCTCGACAGCCCGCACGTTTCCGCCGGCCGCATCCCCACGCAACGCGGCCTCCGCCTTTTCGTCGATGGCCTGCTTGAGGTCGGCTCGGTCAACAGCGAAGACCGCGACGTGATGGACGCGGCCCTCACCACCGGCGAACAGGACGTCACCTCGCTTCTCGATCACGTCAGCGCCACCCTCTCGGGCATCACCCGCGGCGCCTCGGTGGTCCTTGCCCCCAAGCAAGAGGCGCCGATCCGCCACATCGAATTCGTCGGCCTCTCACCCGACCGGGCGCTGGTGGTTCTGGTCTTCGCCAACGGCCAGGTCGAAAACCGCATCTTCAACCCACCCCCCGGCCAGACCGCCGCCTCAATGCGTGAGGCCGCGAATTTCCTCAACTCGCTCGCCGAAGGCCGCACCCTTTCCGAACTGCGCCGCACCATGGCCGCCGAAATCGCCCGCCGCCGGCAAGAGGTCGATTCCCTCGCCCGCGATCTGGTCGAATCGGGTCTGGCGGTCTGGGAAAACCCCGGCGAACAGGCCGAACGTCTGATCGTGCGCGGCCGCGCCAACCTTCTCGACACCACCGAAGCTCAGGACCTTGAGCGTATCCGCAACCTCTTCGACGACCTCGAACGCAAGCGCGACATCGCCGACTTCCTCGAAGGCGCCGAAACCGGCGAAGGTGTGCGCATTTTTATCGGGTCCGAGAACAAACTCTTCTCACTTTCGGGTTCCTCTCTCGTGGTCTCTCCCTATATGAACGCGGATCGGAAGATCATCGGTGCCGTCGGCGTGATCGGGCCAACGCGACTCAACTACGGTCGCATTGTCCCGATCGTCGATTACACCGCACAGCTTGTCGGCCGCCTCCTGTCCGAGCGTGGCGGCGGCTGACGCGAAGGAAAGGCAAGGAAGACAGACCATGGCACAGGACAATCCGGCTCCCGAAGCCATCGAACCGGACGGGCTCGAAGAGTTCATCGAAGCTGAAGAGCTTGAAGCCCTTCGCGCCGAACGGGATGAGCTGCGCGACCGCTTCATGCGCGCGCTCGCCGATGCTGAAAACGCCCGCAAGCGCGCCGACCGTGACCGGCGCGAGGCCGAGCAGTACGGCAGCACCCGCCTCGCGCGCGATCTTCTGCCGGTCTATGACAACCTCCGCCGCGCGCTCGATGCCGCCAGCGACGAAACCCGCGCGCAGGCCGCCGCGCTGATCGAGGGGGTTGAGCTTACCCTGCGCGAGCTGACGAACGTGATGACCAAGCACGGCGTCACCCCCATCGCCCCGGCCGTCGGCGACCAGTTCGACCCGCAGCTTCATCAGGCGATGTTCGAAGCCCCGGTTCCCGGCACCAAGGCTGATCAGATCATCCAGGTGATGACCGAAGGCTTCCTCCTGCACGACCGCCTGCTGCGCCCCGCCCAGGTCGGCGTCTCCTCGACCCCCGGCTGATCCCGCAGGGTGCGTGCCTGCACGCACCTTCCCTTACGCTTCCGGCCCGCGCAGCATTTCCTTCAGCTCATAGACCAGCTGCAGCGCCTCGCGGGCCGACAATTCGTCCGGCAGCACATCCTTCAGCCGCGCCTCCACCACCGACGCGCGCGCGACCGGCTTCACCGCCGCCGGAACCGGCGCCGCCCGGAACAGCGGCAGGTCGTCCACCACCGCCTTGTGCGCCGCCCCCTCGCGCTCGCCCTTCTCCAGCGCCTCCAGCACCACCTTCGCCCGCTCGATCACCGCCGCCGGTAGGCCTGCCAGCCGTGCCACCTGCACGCCATAGCTCCGGTCCGCCGCGCCGCGCCGCACCTCGTGCAGAAAGATCACCTCTCCCTGCCATTCCTTCACCGAAACCGTCGCGTTCTCGACCCCCGGCAGCTTCGCCGCCAGCGCTGTCATCTCGTGGTAATGCGTCGCGAACAGCGCCCGGCAGCGGTTGGCCGCATGCAGATGCTCCAGCACCGCCCAGGCAATCGACAGCCCGTCATAGGTCGCCGTCCCCCGGCCGATCTCATCCAGAATAACCAGCGCCCGGTCGTCCGCCTGATTCAGGATCGCTGCCGTCTCGACCATCTCGACCATGAAGGTTGACCGGCCCCGCGCCAGATCGTCACTCGCCCCCACCCGGCTGAACAACTGGCTGACCAGCCCGATCCGGGCCTTCGCCGCCGGCACATGGCTTCCCGCCTGTGCCAAAAGCGCAATCAGCGCGTTCTGCCGCAGAAAGGTCGATTTCCCGGCCATGTTCGGCCCGGTCAGCAGCCAGATCGCCGGCGTCCCGCCGTCGGTCAGCGCGCAGTCATTCGCCACGAAAGGCCCCGCACCCGCCCGACGCAGCGCGCGTTCGACCACCGGATGCCGCCCGCCCGCCACCTCGAAGGCCCGGCTGTCATCCACCACCGGCGCGCACCAGTTCTCCGACACCGACAGATCGGCAAACCCGGCCGCCAGATCAATCTCGGCCAGCCCCCGCGCCGCAGCCCCGATCTCGGCCGCCCGCGCCAGAACTGCGTCACAAAGCGCCGCATAGTGCCGCTTTTCGATCTCCAGCGCATGATTCCCGGCATTCAGGATCCGCGTCTCCAGCGCGCTCAGTTCCACCGTGGTAAACCGCACCTGATTCGCGGTGGTCTGCCGGTGGATGAAGGTCTGGTTCAGCGGTGCCGACAGCATCTTCTCGGCATGGGTCGTCGTCGTCTCGATGAAGTAGCCCAGCACGTTGTTGTGCTTGATCTTCAGGCTCTGGACGCCGCTTAGGGCCACATACTCCGCCTGCATCCGGGCAATCACCCCGCGCCCTTCGTCCCGCAGGGCGCGCGTTTCGTCCAGCTCGCCGTCATGGCCGGTGGCAATGAAACCGCCATCGCGGGCCAGCAGCGGCGGTTCCGCCACCAGCGCCCGGTCCAGAAGCCCGATCAGCGCGTCATGCCCGCGGCCAGCCGCCGCCGCTTCGGCGATCAGGGCCGCCGCCCCGCCCGCCAGCCCGGCTGTCATC
>JACZKR010000382.1 GCA_014859945.1 Paracoccaceae bacterium
GTCTCGGACCGGATGACCGCCACGCGCTATCACCGCCGGGCCGATCCGCCGCATGCCGCGGGGGCTTGAAGGCGGGGCGGCGGGCGGGCATATGGAAACAAAGGATCATTGACCCGGAGGGCCAGCCCATGACGACGTTCGACGACCGCGAAAACGCCTTTGAATCCAAGTTCGCCCATGACAGCGAGATGCAGTTCCGCGCCGAAGCCCGCCGCAACAAGCTGGTCGGCCTCTGGGCCGCCGGGCTTCTGGGCAAGGACGGCGACGCCGCGGCCGAATATGCCATGAGCGTGGTTGCCGCCGATTTTGAAGAAGCGGGCAGCGACGACGTGGTGCGCAAGGTTGCCGCCGATCTCGCCGGCAAAGCCTCTGAGGCCGAAGTGCGCGCCAAGATGGATGAGATGCTGCCCGTCGCCAAGACGCAGCTGATGAACGAATTCTGATCCGGCGCGCCCCGGGCGCCCGAAGCACCGGGCCGGGGTCGCATGGCGGCTCCGGCCCCTGCATTTCCGCAGCCCGGACGCCGGATATCGAAGATCATCATGAGGATTATGAATTTGCCTCGCCCGGGCGGGCGTGGCACAGGGGATGAAACCGCATCCGAAGGTGCCCGATGGACAAGCTTTCCGAACTTCTCTCGACCCGCGACTGGCTGCTGGCCGATGGCGCAACCGGCACCAACCTGTTCAACATGGGCCTGTCCTCGGGTGAGCCGCCCGAACTGTGGAACGTCGATCAGCCCGACAACATCCGCAAGCTCTACAAGGGTGCGGTCGATGCCGGGTCGGATATCTTCCTGACCAACACCTTCGGCGGCAATGCCGCGCGGCTGAAGCTGCACAACGCCCAGGGCCGCGTGCGCGAGCTGAACCGGATCGGCGCGGCGCTGGGGCGCGAGATTGCCGATGCTTCGGGCCGCAGGGTGATCGTTGCCGGCTCGGTCGGCCCGACCGGCGAAATCTTCGAACCGATGGGCACCATGACCCACGCCGCCGCCGTCGAGATCTTCCACGAACAGGCCGAGGGCCTGAAGGAAGGCGGCGCCGATGTGCTGTGGATCGAGACCATTTCGGCCCCCGAGGAATTCCGCGCCGCCGCCGAAGCCGCCCGTCTGGCCGGCATGCCGTGGTGCGGCACGATGAGCTTCGATACCGCCGGGCGCACCATGATGGGCGTCACCTCGGCCGCGCTGGCCGATCTGGTGGAAACCCTGCCCAACCCACCGGTGGCCTTCGGCGCCAATTGCGGCGTCGGCGCCAGCGACCTGATGCGCACCGTTATGGGCTTCATGGCCCATGGCACGACGCGCCCGGTGATCGCCAAGGGCAATGCCGGCATCCCGAAATATCACGACGGCCACATCCACTATGACGGCACGCCGGAACTGATGGCGGAATATGCCGTGCTGGCGCGCGATGCCGGGGTGCGGATCATCGGCGGTTGCTGCGGCACCATGCCCGACCACCTGCGGGCGATGCGCGCCGCGCTGGAAAGCCGGCCGAAAGGCCCCCGCCCGACGCTTGAGGATGTGGCGGCCAAGCTGGGCGGCTTCTCCTCGGCCTCGGACGGCACCGGCGCCGATGACGGGCCCAAGCGCGAACGCCGCGGCCGCCGGGGCTGACCGGATTTTCGCCGAAAATCCGCAACCGCGATTTTTCGGCGAAAAATCGTTCAGTAGAAGCTCTGCGGGTCGATATCCACCGTCAGCCGCAGGTTCGCGGGCAGTTTCAGCTGCGCCACCCATTCCGCCACCGCCGCCTGCACCGGCGCGGTCTTGGCGGCCTTGACCAGAAGCCGCACCCGGTGGCGTCCGCGCGCCCGCGCGACGGGGGCCGGCGCCGGCCCC
>JACZKR010000383.1 GCA_014859945.1 Paracoccaceae bacterium
CGCGGGGGCAGCCCCCACGGCGCCTTCGGCGACGATGGCCAGCCGGGCGCTGGCGGCCACGGTCGTGCCTTCGGGGGCGATGATCTCGGTCAGCACGCCCGAGACGGGCGAAGGCACTTCGACGGAAACCTTGTCGGTCTCCAGCTCGCACAGCATCTCATCCTGCTTCACCGTGTCGCCCACCTTCTTGAACCAGGTTGAGACGGTGGCTTCGGACACGCTTTCGCCCAGGGCGGGCACCATAACGTCGGTCATGTTACTCTCCTACTCCCGGGCGCTTCAGCCCAGGGCCTCCTTCACGAGGGTTTCCTGTTCAAACTTGTGGCGGCTGGCCAGACCCGTCGCGGGCGAGGCCGAGGCGGTGCGGCCGGCATAACGCGGCCGGGTGTGCTTGGCGCCGATGGCGGTCAGGACGGGTTCCAGCTCTTCGTTGATGAAGAACCAGGCGCCCTGATTGCGGGGCTCTTCCTGACACCAGACGATCTCGGCGTTCTTGAAGCGCGACAGTTCCGCCGTCAGCGACCGGGTGGGCAGCGGGTAGATCTGCTCAAGCCGCATCAGATAGGTGTCGTCCTGACCGCGGGCATCGCGTTCGGCCAGAAGGTCGAAATAGACCTTGCCCGAACAGATCACCACGCGGCGGATCTCGGCGTCGGGCTTGAGCGCAAGGGTCGAATTGCCCTTCTCAGCATCGTCCCACAGCACGCGGTGGAAGGTCGAACCATCCAGGAAATCCTCGGCCCGGGAAATCGCCATCGGGTGACGCAGCAGCGATTTCGGCGTCATCAGGATAAGCGGTTTGCGGTAGGTGCGGTGCAGCTGGCGGCGCAGGATGTGGAAGTAGTTCGCCGGGGTCGAGCAGTTGGCGACGATCCAGTTGTCTTGTGCCGAAAGCTGCAGGAAGCGTTCCAGACGGGCGCTGGAATGTTCCGGGCCCTGACCTTCGAAGCCGTGGGGCAGCAGCACCACAAGGCCCGACATCCGCAGCCATTTCGATTCGCCCGAGTTCACGAACTGGTCGAACATGATCTGCGCGCCGTTGGCGAAGTCGCCGAACTGCGCTTCCCACAGGGTCAGGCCGTTCGGTTCGGCCAGCGAATAGCCGTATTCGAAGCCGAGGACGGCATATTCCGAAAGGGCGGAATCGATCACCTCATAGCGCGCCTGACCGGGGCGGATGTGGTTCAGGGGGTAGTAACGCTCTTCGGTGGTCTGATCGACCCAGCCCGAATGGCGCTGCGAGAAGGTGCCGCGGGTGCAGTCCTGCCCGGCAAGGCGCACGGGGAAGCCTTCGGTCTGAAGCGAGCCGAAGGCCAGCGCTTCGGCGGTGGCCCAGTCAAAGCCTTCGCCGGTTTCGAACATCTTGCGCTTGGCGTCGAGCTGGCGCGTCACGGTCTTGTGGATGTCGAACCCTTCGGGAACGCGGGTCAGCGCGGCGCCCACTTCGGCCAGCGTCTCGGCCTTGATCCAGGTTTCGCCGCGTTCGTAGTTTTCCAGGTTCTTGGTCTGCAGGTTCTTCCAGCGCCCGTCCAGCCAGTCGGCCTTGTTGGGCTTGTAGTTCTTGCCGGCCTCGAACTCTTCATTCAGGCGCACCTGGAAGGCGGCCTTCATGTCTTCGATCTCACCCTCGGGGATCAGCCCGTCGGCCACCAGACGTTCGGTGTAAAGCTGCAGCGTGGTCTTCTGCTTGCGGATGCGGTTGTACATCGCCGGGTTGGTGAACATCGGCTCGTCGCCTTCGTTGTGACCGAAGCGGCGGTAGCAGAAGATGTCCAGAACCACGTCCTTGTGGAACTTCTGGCGATATTCGGTGGCCACCTTGGCGGCATGGACCACCGCCTCGGGGTCGTCGCCGTTGACGTGGAAGATCGGCGCTTCGACCATCAGGGCGATGTCGGTGGGGTAGGGCGAGGTGCGGCTGAAGGCCGGGGCGGTGGTGAAGCCGATCTGGTTGTTCACCACGATATGGATGCAGCCGCCGGTGCGGTGGCCCTTGATGCCCGAAAGCTGGAAGCATTCGGCCACCACGCCCTGACCGGCAAAGGCCGCGTCGCCGTGCAGAAGGATCGGCAGCACGCTGATCCGGTCGGGATCGCCGAACTGGTCCTGCTTGGCGCGGACCTTGCCCAGAACGACGGGGTTCACCGCCTCAAGGTGGCTGGGGTTCGCGGTCAGCGATAGGTGGACAGTGTTGCCGTCGAAGGTGCGGTCGCTGGATGCGCCGAGGTGATATTTCACGTCGCCCGAACCGTCCACGTCCTCGGGCTTGTAGCTGCCGCCCTGGAATTCGTGGAAGATCGCCTTGTAGGGCTTCTGCATGACGTTGGCGAGGATGTTCAGCCGGCCGCGGTGCGGCATGCCGATGACGATTTCCTTCACGCCGTTAGCGCCGCCCACTTTGATGATGGCTTCCATCGCGGGGATCAGCGCCTCGCCGCCGTCAAGGCCGAAGCGCTTGGTGCCCATGTATTTCACATGGAGGAATTTCTCATATCCCTCGGCCTCGACCAGCTTGTTCAGGATGGCCTTGCGGCCTTCACGGGTGAAGGCGATTTCCTTGCCGTAGCCTTCGATCCGTTCCTTCAGCCAGCTGGCTTGTTCCGGGTCCGAGATGTGCATGTACTGCAGCGCGAAGGTGCCGCAATAGGTGCGCTTCACGATCTCGACGATCTCGCGCATCGAGGCATGGGTCAGGCCCAGCACGTTGTCGATGAAGATCGGGCGGTCCATGTCGGCTTCGGTGAAGCCGTAGGATGCTGGGTCAAGCTCGGGGTGGCTGCCGGTGGGGGTCAAGCCCAGCGGGTCAAGGTCGGCCGCCAGATGGCCGCGGATGCGGTAGGCGCGGATCAGCATGATGGCGCGGATCGAATCCAGCACGGCGCGCTGAATCTGCTCCTGCGTCAGGGCGACGCCCTGTTCGGCAGCCTTCTCGGCAATCTTCTTGCCGGCGGCCTTGCCTTCGGCGCGCGCGGCCGGCCATTCGCCGGTCAGCGCGGCGGTCAGGTCATCGGCGGGGGCCGGCGGCCAGTCGGCGCGGGCCCAGCTGGGGCCCTCGGCCTGACGCTTGGCCTCGATCTCGGTGTCGCCGAGGGCGCGGAAGAACTCGGCCCATTGCGGATCGACCGAGCCGGGGTCGGCGGCATGGCGCGCGGCCAGCTGGTCGATGTAATCGGCATTCGCCCCCTGCAGGAAGGACGAAGCGTGAAACTGGGTGTTGGGGGATTGTTCGGTCATCTCTCGTTTCCTCCCGGGGGGGCCAGTGGCCGAAGCGGCGGGTTGCCCCGCCGCCGTTCAGTTCAGATAGAAGGCAATCGCTGCCAGCAGGTCGGTCGTCTCGGTCAGGCCCGAGGCCAGAACGAAGCCGAAGGCCAGGAACGCCGTCAGGAAGGATAGGCAGACAAGAAGCACGTTCCTGCCCAGCTTTTCCTCATAGGCTGCTGACGGCGACCGGTGCGGCATCTCAGCGGCCCAGGGCCTTCATCACCGCCTCGCCCAGATGGGCGGGGCTGTCGGCGACGACGATGCCGGCGGATTTCATCGCCTCGATCTTACTCTCCGCATCGCCCTTGCCGCCGGCGACGATGGCGCCCGCGTGGCCCATGCGGCGGCCCTTCGGCGCGGTGCGGCCGGCGATGAAGCCGGCGGTCGGCTTCCAGCGGCCGCGCTTCTTCTCATCGGCCAGGAACTGCGCGGCTTCTTCTTCGGCCGAGCCGCCGATTTCACCGATCATGATGATCGAGGTGGTCTCGGGGTCGGCCAGGAACATCTCGAGCACGTCGATATGCTCGGTGCCCTTGATCGGGTCGCCGCCGATACCCACGGCCGAGGATTGGCCAAGGCCGAGGTCGGTGGTCTGCTTGACCGCCTCATAGGTCAGGGTGCCCGAGCGGCTGACGACGCCAACGCTGCCGCGCTGGTGGATATGGCCGGGCATGATGCCGATCTTGCAGGCGCCGGGGGTGATGACGCCGGGGCAGTTCGGCCCGATCAGCCGGGTCTTCGAGTTGATGAGGGCGCGCTTGACCTTCATCATGTCCAGAACCGGAATGCCTTCGGTGATGCAGACCACCAGCGGAATCTCGGCGTCGATCGCTTCCATGATCGAGTCAGCCGCGAAGGGCGGCGGGACGTAGATCACGCTCGCATCGGCGCCGGTTTTCGCCACGGCTTCGTGGACCGAGTCAAAGACCGGCAGGCCCAGATGCTCGGTCCCGCCTTTGCCGGGCGTGACGCCGCCGACCATCCTGGTGCCGTAGGCGATGGCCTGTTCCGAGTGGAAGGTGCCCTGCGAGCCGGTGAAGCCCTGGCAGATGACCTTGGTGTTTTCGTTGACAAGGACGGACATGGAGGAATCCTTTGCGTCGTGCCTAGTTGGCGGCAGCGTATGTGAACCGGAGAGCGCTGGTGTTTTCCGAGAAACACACAGGATCCTGACCGGTAGAGGTGACTTCAACGGTAACCGAAGGGGTCAGCCGAAGGGCGGTGCATTCGCTGTCGGGCAGCGTTTCCAACCCCAGCCCGGCCACGCCCGAAGCGATCTGCAGGGCGCCAAGCGCGGTATCGGTGCCCCAGCCCTCGCTGGCGACGTCGCAGATGCGGCCGTCGTCATAAAGCGAGACGCCGACGCTGCCGGCAGTTGCGGAAAGGCTGGTCATGCCCATCTCGGTGTCATCGCTGCGCGTCCAGCCGGCTTCGGTGAAATAGGCCGCGATGGCATCGGCATTGCCTTCGCCCAGGATGCAGGCGGCGGTGGCCGCACGCAGCACCTTGGGATCGGTGGCATCGTCCAGATCGCGCAGCAGGTGTTCCAGCATCGCGCGGTCCTGCGCGGCGGCCGGAGCCGCCAGACAGGCCAGAAGAAGCGCCGTGCGGATCATCCCTTGACCGCCTTGACGATCTTCTGCGCCGCGTCCGACAGGTTGTCGGCGGCGATCACGTTCAGGCCCGAGTTGCGGATGATTTCCTTGCCCAGTTCGACGTTGGTGCCTTCCAGACGCACCACCAGCGGCACTTTCAGGCCGACTTCCTTCACCGCGGCCAGAACGCCCTCGGCGATGATGTCGCAGCGCATGATGCCGCCGAAGATGTTGACCAGGATGCCCTTCACGTTCGGGTCCGAGGTGATGATCTTGAAGGCCTCGGTCACCTTTTCCTTCGTCGCACCGCCGCCCACGTCCAGGAAGTTGGCGGGTTCGGCGCCATAAAGCTTGATGATGTCCATCGTGGCCATCGCAAGGCCCGCGCCGTTCACCATGCAGCCGATTTCGCCGTCCAGCGCGATGTAGTTCAGGTCGAACTTCTGCGCCGCCAGTTCCTTGGGGTCTTCCTCGGTTTCGTCCTTCAGCGCCAGGATGTCGGCATGGCGATAAAGCGCGTTGCCGTCAAAGCCCATCTTGGCATCAAGCAGCTTCAGGTTGCCGTCCTTCAGCACCACGAAGGGGTTGATCTCCAGCATGTCCATGTCCTTGTCGACGAACAGCTGGTACAGCTTCTTCACGATGGCCACGCATTGCTTGACCTGATTGCCGGTCAGCCCCAGCCCGAAGGCCACGCGGCGACCGTGGAAATCCTGCAGGCCGGTGGCCGGGTCGATGGTGAAGGTCAGGATCTTTTCGGGCGTGTCATGGGCCACGTCCTCGATCGACATGCCGCCTTCGGTCGAGCAGACGATCGAGATGCGGCTGGTCTGACGGTCGATCAGCAGGGCAAGGTAAAGCTCGCGTTCGATGTCGCTGCCGTCTTCGATGTAGATGCGGTTGACCTGCTTGCCGGCCTCGCCGGTCTGGATCGTCACAAGGGTCCGGCCCAGCATCTGGCGGGCGAATTCGGCCGCTTCGGCGACCGAGCGGGCCAGACGGACGCCGCCCTTTTCGCCGGCTTCGGGTTCCTTGAAATGGCCCTTGCCGCGGCCGCCGGCGTGGATCTGCGCCTTGACCACCCAAAGCGGGCCGTCAAGTTCGCCCGCGGCGGTCTTGGCCTCTTCGGCGCGCAGCACCACGCGGCCGTCGGACACCGGGATGCCGTAGCTGCGCAGAAGTGCCTTGGCCTGATATTCATGGATGTTCATGGGTGGGCCCCCGTCAGGATGAATTTGGCGCGTGATGGCATGAATTGAAGGGCGCGCAAAACGGGATTTGCAGGGAAATCGCAGAAATCTGCGGTTTGTGATCACAGGGAAAAATCCTGTGATCACAAATGCCGGATGTTAGCGTAAACCGGCCGGCCTAGTTGAACCACAGCGCCAGCAGCATCGGCTGGCCCCCGGCCAGAGATTCGAAACGGCTCCAGTTTTCGGCACTCACCAGCGGACCCGCCTCATAATAGGGCATCGCGGCCCAGCCCTGAATCCAGCCGGCCAGATCGACGGGGCGCGGTTCGGTGAAAAGCTTCATCACATTGATCCCGGCCCCCGCCCCAGACCGCCAGTAGGGCGCAAGCTTTTGCCCGTTCAGCAGCGCCTCGCCATCGGCCAGCACGGCCTGCCAGCTTTCGCCGGTGCCTTCGGGCAGGCTGACGCCCAGGGCCGAGGTCTGGCCGGGCTTCGGCAGCCATTCGCGGTCGCTGTCGGTCTCGGCCGCCAGACGGGTCCAGAAGTCGCGGTTGTTCACCATGGCGGCCAGCAGGTGGTCACGCGCGGCGGCCATCCGGGGGGCGTCGGGCATCTGGTTCAGCGTGTCCAGGATCAGCGCGATCATGTCGATGCTGTCCAGCCCCTGGTTCTGCGACCCCAGCAACTGGTCGGGCGGCAGCGGGCCATGGACCGCCAGCGCTTCACGCGCGGTCAGGATGCGGGTCAGGGGTTCGGTCGGGTCATAGGCCAGCACCACCTGACAGAAGGCCTGCAGCGCATGGGTATAGGCGATCAGCCAAGCCGCATCGGCGCTGTCAAAGCGCACCACCGGCGCGGGCGCATCGGCGGGGCGTTCCGACCATTGCCAGCCCAGAAGGGCGGGGCCCGCGATATCAAGCAAATCCTCGCCCGGGTCGCGGGCGGCATTGGCGTTCACGTCGAACCACAGATCGCCCAGGTCGATGACCAGCCCGAAATCCGAAGCTGCCGGGATCGGCGCCAGCGCCTCACGCGCGCGGGCCAGATCGGCGTCGGCGGTGGCAAAGATCGCGGCGACCGCGCCGGGGTCGAAGGGCTGGGGCGCGGGATTGTCGGGCACCGGCAGGCGCAGCAGGGGCAGCATGCCGGTGCGGTCGGTCATGCCGTTCTGCCAGCGGATCTGGAAGCTTTGCTCGATGGCGCGCAGAAAGCGGATGCCGCCCAGGGCAAAGCGTTCCTCATCCGACAGGCCGCCCCGCGCGGTCAGACGCGCCTCGGTGGCGGCAAGGCCGGTGCGGCCAATCTCGGCCGACAGGGTTTCGGCCGCCGCGGGGGCGCCGGCGGCAAGGGCAAGGGAAAGGCCAAGGGACAGAACTGCGGCACGCATGACAACCTCCGGAACGATCCGCGCAAGTTGGGCCAGAGCCGGGGCGCTGGCAAGTCCCGGCCCGCGCGGCCGGCCGGTTGTGGCGGCCCGAAAGGCTGGCTAAGGTGCCGGCCATGCGCCATGTCATCACCCTGTCCACCATTCCGCCGCGCTTTGCCGCCCTTGGGACGGCGCTGAAGGCGCTGGTGGCCCAAAGCTCACGCCCCGAGGCGGTCGAACTGTGGATTCCCCGGTATTACCGGCGGTTTCCCGGCTATGGCGGTGAATTGCCCGATGTGCCCGAAGGTGTCACGATCCGGCGCTGCGAGGTGGATTTCGGCCCCGCGACCAAGGTTCTGCCCGCCGCGCAGGACCGTCAGGGGCAGGCGGTGGACCTGATCTTCTGCGACGACGATCAGCTTTACCGGCGCGACTGGGCGGCGCGGCTTCTGGCGGTGCGGGCGCGGCGGCCGGCCGATGCGGTGGCGGCGGGCGGCACCACGGTGCAGCGGATGGGACGGCCGGGCGGGCAGCCGCGCGAACCCCATGCCGTCTGTTCGGTGCAGCCGGGCGATCAGCTGGCGTTTTCATGGTGGCGGCGGCTGCAGACGCTGCGGTATCGCGGGCGGGGCAACATTCCCTTGCAGGCGCCGTTCCGCATGATCGACCGCGCCGGCTATCTGGACATTGCCGAGGGCTATGGCGGCATCGTGGTGCGGCCGGATTTCTTCGATGCGCCGGTCCATGACATTCCGCCGGTGCTGTGGTCGGTTGATGATGTCTGGCTGTCGGGCCATCTGGAGCGGCGCGGTATCGGCATCTGGGCCGAGCCGGGGCTGAACCTGCGCCGGTCGCTGCATCAGGTGGCGCGCGAGGAGCCGCTTTATTCGACGCTGGCCGAAGGCAAGGGCCGGCGTGAGGCCAACCGCCTTTGTGTCGAGTATTTCCAGACGACCTATGGCATCTGGGGCGGGGTGGCCCACCAAAGCGCCTGACCGCGCGGCAGGCGGGTGGGCTGGCGGCTGGCCGCGAAGCCCGCGGCGGCGACGGCGGCCTGCACGGCCCTTTCGCTGAAGTGATAGGGCGCGCGGGCGGCATGGGTCACCACGCCGTCGGGCTGGCGCAGGCTGGCCGTGCCTTCCGGCGCCAGAAACACCGTGAACAGCAGCCGTTGCAGCCGGGGAAACCGCGCGCGTATACGGCTCAGCGCGCGGGCCAGATGATCCAGCGGCAGATGGGTGAAGACGGCAAAGGCGATGGCAAAGTCGATGTCATCGGGCAGGCCGGGGAAGGCGAAATCGCCATCCTCAATCAGCTGGCCGGGCGGCAGGCAGTCTTTCTCGGCCAGTTCCAGATCATAGCCGCGCCGCATCAGCGCGCCGGACAGGTCGGTGGCCCAGTAATGGCCGGGGTCAAGCCAGGGCACCGCCTTGCAGCCCAGCCGCAGCGACCCCGCGCCGATGTCCAGCAGTCGGTGATGGGGTTGCAGGCCCGCGGCGCGCAAGAGGTCCATCTGGATCGTGCCGGTTTCATTCCAGCGGCCGCCGACGATGTCGCGGTGCCGGCCGCGGGCCAGCGCGGTGTCGTAGAAGCCGGGGGCGTGGTAGGGCGAGATCGGTTTCATGGCGCGGCGCGGGGTGGAGGTCCCGGGGGTTTCACACCCCCGGACCCCCGTGGGATATTTGGGGAGAGAGGATGGGGGCCGTCACCGCGCGGCGCGGGCGGCGATGCCCAGCATCAGTTCGGCGGCGCGCGCCATGTCCTGCACCGAGATCCATTCCAGCGGCCCGTGAATCTCTTGCATGCCGGTGAAGAGGTTGGGGCAGGGCACGCCCATTTCCGTCAGACGCGAGCCGTCGGTGCCGCCGCGGATCGGCACCGAGACCGGATCAAGCCCAAGGGCGCGGGCGGCGTCGCGGGCCAGATCGACCGGCGTCATGTCTTTTTCCAGCCAGTAGCGCATGTTGCGGTATTGCGGGCGGATGGCGCAGTCGATCCGCGCCCGCGGCTCGGCCGTCTGCAGGGCGGCGCAGGCGCTGCGCAAGACCTCGCCCTTGTGGGCAAGGCCATCGAGTTCGAAGTCGCGCAGGATGAATTTCAGCACCATGCGCGATGAGCCGCCCGTCATCTCGGTGCAGTGCAGGAAGCCTTCGCGGTCGGCCGTCACTTCGGGGGTCATGGTGGATTGCGGCAGCATCGACAGCAGCCGGGCCGCCAGCGTGGTGGCGTTGACCATCTTGCCGCGCGCATAACCGGGGTGGATCGAGACGCCGTCGATCGTCACCACCGCGCCGTCGGCCGAGAAGCTTTCATACTCGATCTCGCCCACGGCGCCGCCGTCGAACGTATAGGCGAAGGCGGCGCCCAGATCGGCGGGCAGACGCTTGTCCACGCCGCGGCCGATCTCTTCATCGGGGGTGAAGGCGATGCGGATCGTGGGGCGGGGCGCGTCCGAGGCCAGCAGGAGGTGGGCCGCGGCCATGATCACCGCGATGCCGGCCTTGTCATCGGCGCCCAGCAGCGTCAGGCCTGAGGCGGTCACGATGTCATGGCCCAGCTTGTCCGCCAGATGCGGCGAGGTTTCGGGCGACAGCACCAGCGCAGGATCGTCGGGAAAGCTGATGGCGCCGCCGTTGTAGCCGCGGATCACCCGGGGCTTTACGCCGGTGGCGTTGAACTGCGGGGCGGTGTCCATATGGGCCAGAAAGCCCACCGCCGGCCCGGGCGCCGTGCCGGGGATCGTGGCCAGAACCGCGCCGTAGTCGGTCAGCCGCACATCGGCCGCGCCGATCGCCTGCAACTCATCCACCAGAAGGCGGGCGAGGTTCAGCTGGATCGCGGTCGAGGGCTGGCTGGGGCTGTCATCGTCGCTCTGGCTGTCGATGGCGCAGTAGCGGGTCAGGCGGTCACAAAGCTCGGCGGCAAGGTCGGACATGGCAGGGCTCCTTCGGCGGCGATCTGGCGCCGAAGGCGCGGCGATGTCAACGCGGGGGCCTCAGCCCTTCTTCTTCGCCTCGGCGGCGGCCTTCATGCGGGCCAGAAGGGCCGCCTTCTTTTCGGCCTCGGTCGGCTTGGCCTTGGGCGCGCCGCGGCGGGGCACGTCCAGCGCGTGGTGGCTGTCCTTGGCCGATTTGGGGTTGCCGGATTTGCCGTAATCCATGGATGCCTCCTGTCAGGTTCAGCCGGGGATGCCCGAAAGCGGGGCCGGGCGCAAGAAAAAGGGCGCCCCGGGGGGCGCCCTTCGGAATGGCTGCGCGGCCGGATCAGGCCAGCGAGGGGTCGATGCCCTTGCAGGCGGCGACCAAGCCCTTCACGGCGTCAACCGACTTGTCGAACATCGCCTGTTCGTCCTTGTTCAGCGTGATGTCCACGATCCGCTCGACCCCGCCGGCGCCCAGGATGGTGGGGACGCCCACATACATGCCGTTCAGGCCGAAGGCGCCGTCGACATAGGCGGCGCAAGGCAGAAGGCGCTTCTGGTCCTTGAGGTAAGCCTCGGCCATCTCGATGGCGCTGGTGGCCGGGGCGTAGAAGGCCGAGCCGGTCTTCAGCAGGCCCACGATCTCGGCGCCGCCGTCACGGGTGCGCTGGACGATGGCATCAAGCTTTTCCTGCGTGGTCCAGCCCATGGCCACCAGATCGGGCAGCGGGATGCCGGCAACGGTCGAATAACGGGTCAGCGGCACCATGGTGTCGCCGTGGCCACCCAGCACGAAGGCGGTGACATCGCGCATCGAGACGTTGAACTCGACCGACAGGAAATGGCGGAAGCGCGCCGAATCAAGCACGCCGGCCATGCCGACGACCTTGTTGTGCGGCAGGCCCGAGAATTCGCGCAGCGCCCAGACCATCGCATCCAGCGGATTGGTGATGCAGATCACGAAGGCGTTCGGAGCATGGGCCTTGATGCCCTCGCCGACCGATTTCATGACCTTGAGGTTGATGCCCAGAAGGTCATCGCGGCTCATCCCCGGCTTGCGCGGTACGCCGGCGGTGACGATGCAGACATCGGCGCCCGCGATGTCTTCATAGCTGTTGGCGCCCTTCATGGTGGCATCGAAGCCTTCCGAGGGGCCCGATTGCGCAATGTCCAGCGCCTTGCCCTGGGGGGTGCCTTCGGCGATGTCGAACAGGACGACGTCGCCGAGTTCCTTGATGGCGGCGAGATGGGCGAGCGTGCCGCCGATCTGGCCTGCGCCGATCAGCGCGATCTTGGGTCGTGCCATAGGTGAATCCCCCCTTCGGGTTTTGCAGTGTCTGACGCGGGGTTCGTAAGCCCAAAAAGCCCTTGGACGCAAGCCCGCTGCGATGCGGCAAAGTGGATGGGCTGGCCGGCAGGCCGGGATTGCGCTAACAGGGCGGCAAAACCGGAGGGGCAGAATGGAAGGCTGGGACTTCTGGGCGGTGGCGGTGATCGCCTCGGTTCTGGTCGGGATGAGCAAGGGCGGACTGCCCGGCGTCGGCGCGCTGGCGGTGCCGGTTCTGGCGCTGGTCATCTCGCCGGTGCTGGCGGCGGGGCTGATGCTGCCGGTCTATGTGGTGTCCGACTGGTTCGGCCTTTACGCCTACCGGCGAGAGTTCGACCGCCGGGTGCTGGTCATCGCCATGGCCGGGATGACGCTGGGGGTGGGCATCGGCTGGGCCACGGCCAGCCGGGTGTCGGATGACTGGGTCACGGCGCTGGTGGGGGTGATCTCGGTCGCCTTCGCGCTGCAGCAGTTGCTGTTGCGCCCGGCGCTGGCGGCGGCGCGGCGGGCAGACGCGGCGGCGGGGATGTTCTGGTGCACCATCGCCGGTTTCACCAGTTTCGTCAGCCACACCGGCGGCCCGCCCTATCAGGTCTGGACCATGCCTTTGGGCATGAAGAAGGCGGTCTTTGCCGGCACCGCAACCATCGCCTTCGCCTATGTGAACGCGATCAAGCTGGTGCCCTATTACTTCCTGGGCCAGATCAACCTGCACAGCCTGTCGGTGGCGGCCGTGCTGATGCCGGTGGCGGCGGCGGCGGTCTATGGCGGTTACTGGCTGGTGCGGGTGCTGCCGGAGAAACTGTTCTTTCGCGTCGTCACCTGGTCCCTGTTGCTGATCGGGCTGCAGCTGATCTGGAAGGGGCTGGGCGCGGTGATCGCCGGCTGACGGGGGCTCTGACGGGGGAGGCTGCGGCGGACGGGGCGCATTCCGCAGAATGCGCCCGCCTGCCAGTGTGTGCGGCAACTGCGTCGGGTCAGGCCCGGTCGATAC
>JACZKR010000384.1 GCA_014859945.1 Paracoccaceae bacterium
CCCCAGCCCAGACGGAAGGCCAGCACATAACTGGCCGGAACACCGATCATCCAGTAGCTGACGGCGGCGGCGATCATCGGCACACGGGTATCGCGGATGCCGCGCAACAGGCCCAGCGCCATCACCTGCATGGCATCGGCCATCTGGAACAGCGCCGCCACCGCCAGCAGCGCGGTGCCAAAGGCGATGATCCCGGCCGCCTCGGGCTTTGAGGCATCAAGGAACAGCGCGATGATCGGCTCGGGCAGGGTCAGGAACAGCGCGACCATGCTCAGCCCGAAGATCGCTGACATGGCAATCGCCGTCCGTGCCCCGTCGCGCAGGCCCTGCGCATCGCCCGCGCCATCGGCCCGGCCCGCCCGCACCGTGGCCGCGTTCGACAGCCCCAGATGCACCATGAAGGCCAGCGAGGCGACCTCCATCGCAATGCCATGCGCCGCCAGTTCCACCGTGCCGATCCAGCCCATCATCAGGGCCGAGGCCTGAAACAACCCCGCCTCGGAAACCGAGGTGATGCCGATGGGCCAGCCCAGCCGGAACACCTGCACCAGCGCCGGCCAGTCCGGCCGCCAGAAGCGCTGGAACAGGTGAAAGCGCCGCAGCTCCGGCAAGAGGGCGGCATAGACGGCCAGCGCCACGAAGGTCACCACCTGCACCGCCAGCGAGGCGATGGCCGCCCCGCGCACCCCCAGTTCAGGGAAAGGCCCAAGCCCGAAGATCAGCACCCAGGCCAGACCCAGGTTCACCCCCACCGCCGCCAGCGTCACCCACAGCACGACCTGCGTCCGCTCCAGCGCCGCCAGATAGCTTTTCAGCACCATGACCAGCAGGGCCGGCACCATGCCCCAGCCGGCGATGCGCAGGAAATCCTGCGCCAGCGCCGCGACTTCGGGCGCCTGCCCCAGCCACAGGAACACCCGTTCCGACCACCAGAACAGCGGATAGATCATCAGCCCGAACAGGATCGACAGCCACAGCCCCATCCGCGCGTCGCGGCGCACCTGCGCCTCATCTCCCCGGCCCAGCGCCGAGGCGACCATCGGCATCACCGCCTGGGCAAAACCCGACCCGGCGATGAAGATGACGAAGAAGGACGAGGCGCCCAGCACCAGCGCCGCAAGTTCATCCACCCCATACCAGCCCATCAGCACGGTATCGGTGACATGCAGCGCCATCTGCGCCAGGTGTGAGCCGACAAGCGGCACACCCAGCGCAAGGATCGCCCGCGCATGGGCCGGATAGGACATTCTTTTGATCATTTCGCAGGCATATCCGGCGACAAAGGCGGCGGCAAGATGCCGCATCCGCCGCGCTGCGGCGCAGACGGGGCTGGCAGATCAGCCGCCGCGCCCCAGAAGCGCCAGCGCCGCGACCGCCACTACGGCGCCGGCAATCGCCTCGATCCACGGCAGCGCGCGGGCGGCGCGGGCGCCGGACAGGCTGGCCAGCATCCCCTCGCGCGCCCAGACCGCCAGCAGCGCCACGCCAACGGTGACCGATGCCGTCCCCAGCCCCATGGCAAAGGCCCCCGCGACGCCGGCCGCGCCGATGCCCAGTTGCCAGGTCAGGATCAGCAGGAACAGGGCCCCGGTGCAGGGCCGCATGGCGATGCCCGCCACCAGCGCCAGCCCGTCACGCCAGCCGGTCAGCGCCTGAACCTGCCCGATGGTGGGGGCATGGGCATGGCCGCAATGCGCGCAGTGCGCGGCGTCATGGTCGTGGTCATGGTGGTGGTGATCATGCCCGTGGTCATGGTCGTGCCCGTGGTCATGGCTGTGCCCGTGGTCATGGTAGTGATCCTGCCCGGCGTGGCCGTGATCTTCCGCCCCCTGGCTCTGCCGCAGGATGCCCCGCAGCCCGCGCAGCATCAGCCACAGCCCGACCCCGGCAATTGCCAGCGTTCCGGCCAGCGACAGCCAGCCCTCGGCCGCGCCCTGCGTCTGCTGGCGCGTCCAGCCCAGCACCGCCACCCCGGCATAGACCAGCGCCACCGCCACCGCAGCCTGCGCAAGGCTGGACACCAGCGCAAGTCCCGACAGCGCCGCCACCGGCACCCGCCGCCCCATGCCATAGCCGCCGATCAGCAGCTTGCCGTGGCCCGGCCCCGCCGCATGCAGCACGCCATAGGCG
>JACZKR010000385.1 GCA_014859945.1 Paracoccaceae bacterium
GGCCGGCCCGTCAGCGACCCTATGCCACGCTTTGGTGATTGGAGCGCGGCCGCCCGAAGGTCTATATCAGGCGCGGGTTTCGAGACGGTCGGAGTTGCACGTCCATGGCTATCGACATCGGCTATATGAGCGCGCTGGGGGCGGGGGCGCTGTCGTTTCTGTCGCCTTGCGTGCTGCCGCTGGTGCCGCCCTATCTCTGCTACATGGCCGGCGTCTCCATCGACGACTTCCGCGGCGCGGTCACGGCCAATCCGGACGGCTCCGCGACCGTGCGCGCGGCTCCGGCCCGTCTGGCGCTCCTCGGCGCGGCCGCGGCCTTCGTGCTCGGCTTCTCGACCGTGTTCATCGCGCTCGGCGCCGGCGCGTCGACCATCGGCGGCCTGCTGCGCGCCTGGCAGCAGGAGCTCGCCATCGCCGCCGGCATCGTCATCATCGTCATGGGCCTGAACTTTCTCGGCGTGCTGCGCATCCCGTTCCTGGCGCGCGAGGCGCGGTTCCAGGGGCCGGGCAAGCCCGCCAACGCGGCGGCGGCCTATTTGATGGGCCTCGCCTTCGCCTTCGGCTGGACGCCGTGCATCGGCCCGGTCCTCGGCCCGATCCTGACGCTCGCCGGCGGCCGCGAGACCGTGGGCGAGGGCGCGATGCTGCTGGCCGCCTATTCGCTCGGCCTCGGCATCCCGTTCCTGTTCGCGGCGCTGTTTTCCGGCGCGTTCATGCGCTTCCTCGGCCGGTTCAGGGTGCATCTCGGCCGGGTGGAGAAGGTGATGGGCGGGCTTCTCGTCGTCGCCGGCGTGCTGTTCCTCACCGGCGGCGTGCAGGCGGCGGCCTACTGGCTGCTCGAGACGTTCCCCGGCCTGGCGATGCTCGGATAGAAAAGGGCCGCGAAGCGGCCCTTTCCATGTGCCCGAAAGCCGTCTGCCCGCAGGCGGGTCAGTCGTTCCACGGTTCCATGGCGCCGACGGCGTCCGGCGCTGCGTTCAGCGTCAGGCGGTTGTTTTCCCGCGTGAACTGGTCGAGGGGAATGACGACGTCGCGGTCGGCATAGCCGGCATTGCCTTCGAAGTCGACCACCAGCGCGGTCGGCGTTCCGGCGTCGGGGCCGACGACCTCGTCGACCTCGCCGATCACGGTGCCGGCTGCGTCGTGGACGTCCCAGTCGTCCACCTGATCGGCTATGGCGCCGAACGCGGCCACATGCGCGTTGTCGCTGACCTCGACCCATGCGGTCTGCGCCATGGCCGCGCCGCCGGTCATCAGGCCGCCGAGCGCGATGCCGAGCAGAAGCTTTCTGTGAAGCATGAAATTCTCCGTCGATTGTTGTCGGGCATAAAGCCTCTTGAGTAACGCGCCTGCGCGCCAAAAGTTCGGCCTTTCATCCGGCCGCAAAGCAAAAAGGCGGCCGAAGCCGCCTTTTCGTCCCGTCCGCGCCATGAGGCTGCGGGGCGCGTGCGTCAGGCCATGGCCTTCTGCAGGTTCTCGTCGATCTTGTCGAGGAAGCCGGTGGTGGAGAGCCAGGGCTGGTCGGCGCCGATCAGCAGCGCGAGGTCCTTGGTCATGAAGCCGGATTCGACGGTCTGGATGCACACGCGCTCCAGCGTCTCTGCGAAGCGCTTCAACTCCGCATTGTCGTCGAGCTTGGCGCGGTGGGCGAGGCCGCGCGTCCAGGCGAAGATCGAGGCGATGGAGTTGGTCGAGGTCTCCTCGCCCTTCTGGTGCTGGCGATAGTGGCGGGTGACGGTGCCGTGCGCGGCCTCCGCCTCGACCGTCCTGCCGTCCGGCGTCATCAGCACCGAGGTCATCAGGCCGAGCGAGCCGTAGCCCTGCGCGACCGTGTCGGACTGCACGTCGCCGTCGTAGTTCTTGCACGCCCAGACATAGCCGCCCGACCACTTCAGGCTCGACGCCACCATGTCGTCGATCAGCCGATGCTCGTACCAGATCTTCTTTTCCTTGAAGGCGGCGGCGAACTCGGCCTCGTAGATCTCCTGGAAGATGTCCTTGAAGCGGCCGTCATAGGCCTTGAGGATGGTGTTCTTGGTCGACAGATACACCGGATAGCCGCGCAGCAGGCCGTAGTTCAGCGAGGCGCGGGCGAAGTCGCGGATCGAATCGTCGAGATTGTACATGGCCATGGCCACGCCCGAGCCGGGCGCGTCGAACACGTCGTGCTCGATCACCTGGCCGTCCTCGCCGACGAACTTGATCGTCAGCTTGCCCTTGCCGGGGAAGCGGAAATCGGTGGCGCGATACTGGTCGCCGAAGGCATGGCGGCCGACGACGATCGGCTGGGTCCAGCCCGGCACCAGACGCGGCACGTTCTTGCAGATGATCGGCTCGCGGAAGATCACGCCGCCCAGGATGTTGCGGATCGTGCCGTTGGGCGACTTCCACATCTGTTTCAGGTTGAACTCTTCCACCCGCTGTTCGTCGGGGGTGATGGTGGCGCATTTCACGCCCACGCCGTATTTCTGGATGGCAACGGCCGAGTCGACCGTGATCTGGTCATTGGTGCGGTCACGCTCTTCGATGCCCAGGTCGTAATATTTCAGGTCGATGTCGAGATAGGGCAGGATCAGCTTCTTCTTGATGAAGTCCCAGATGATCCGGGTCATCTCGTCGCCGTCGAGTTCGACGACGGGGTTTTCCACCTTGATCTTGGTCATGTCCGGCCCTTTCGGTTTCGGGGATTCGCCTGGGTGCTGCATAGCGGAAAAGCGGGGGGCGGGAAAGATGGTATGCGATTGCATACCGAAATCAGCCCGGCGGCTGCGTCAATCTGCCCCGGCGGGCGCCGATTTGCCGTTACGTCACAATCCCCTCGCCAGCCTGTGACCGGCCTGTGACTTGCCCGTGCGCGCCGCGCTGGCTAAAAAACGGGACCGCGCCATTTGCGGACAAATGATTTTCAGACCCGGAGACGATTCATGGCAACTGCTGCCGTTCCCGTTGTGTGCTACGACCTGCCGACGATCAGCCGGTTCTTCCGGTCCTGCGCGCTGGCCATCGCCACCCAGCAGACCACCCAGCTTCAGTGGAAGACCTACCGCGACAGTTCGGTGATCAACGCGGTCTATACGGTGCTCTTCTGGAAGGAGCCCCCCGGGTTTGCCGAGGTGAAGACCGGCACCACCCAGGAGATCGAGAAGAAGACAGATGAGCTGCACCAGCAGTTCCTGCTGACCTGGGTGCGCAAGGTCTGCACCGAAGGCCCGGCCAAAGCCCATACCTATGTGACCGAGATGGGCAAGCTGAAGGAATATGCCCGCGACGCCACGATGTCGGTGTTCCGCGAAGCCTCCAGCATCAACAGCGCGGTGATCGGGGAAACCCAGCAGGCCATCACCAATCTGGCGCGGATCAAGCTGGGCGCGCAGGTGGGCGTGGCGCTGATCGGCGCGGTGGCGGGCGTGGCCTTTGTCGGCGCGGCCATGGCGGGCGGCGCGGCGGCCGGGGCGGGAACCACGA
>JACZKR010000386.1 GCA_014859945.1 Paracoccaceae bacterium
GTGGAAACCGATATCCTGCAGCCCGCCGGCACGCTTCTGGACCTTTACGGCGAGGATATCCGCGCCCGCGCCTATGTCACCGCCGACCCCCTGGACGGCGAGATGATGCTGCGCCCCGATTTCACCGTGCCCGTGGTGCAGGCCCATATGGCCGCGCGCGCCGAAGAACCGGCGCGCTACTGCTACATGGGCGAGGTTTTCCGCAAGCAGGACCATCTGGACCAGCGCGCCCGCGAATATCTGCAGGCCGGGTTCGAGATATTTGACGGCAGCGCCCCCGAAGCCGCCGATGCCGAGGTCTTCGCGCTGTTCTCGCAGCTTCTGCAAGGGCTTGGCCTGCGCGCCGTGACGGGCGACATCGGCATCCTGATGGCCGCCGTCCGGGGGCTGGACACCACCGCCCGCCGCAAGGCCGCCCTCTTGCGCCACATCTGGCGCCCGCGCCGCTTCCGCGCGCTGCTGGATCGTTTTGCCGGCCGCGCGCCCGTCGCGCCGCAGCGCGCGCAGCTGCTGGAACGGCTGGCACAGGGCGCCCCCGCCGCACTGATCGCCGCCGCCGGCCCGCTGATCGGCCTGCGCGGGGAAGAGGATATCGCCGCCCGCGCCGCCGCCCTTCTGGAAGATGCCGCCGCCCGGCCCATCGCCGCGCCCGAAGCCGCGCTGCTTTATGACCTTCTGGGCCTGCAGGCCCCGGCCAGTGCCGCGCTGGACCACCTGCGCGGCATCACGCCGCTGCTGCCCGCCATCGCCCCGGCGGTCGACCGCTTTGCCGCCCGGCTGCAGGCGCTGGCCGACCGGGGCATCGACACCGCCCTTCTGCCGTTCGAAGCCAGCCTCGGCCGGACCTCGATGGAATATTACGACGGCTTCACCTTCGCCTTCCTCGGCCCCGCCGGCCTGCCGCCGGTCGCCTCGGGCGGGCGCTATGACGCGCTGACGGCGCAACTGGGCCGCGGCCGGCGCATTCCGGCGGTGGGCGGCATCATCCGCCCGCATCTGGTGGCCGCCTTGCGGGGGGGCGCGTGATGCTGAAGATCGGTGTGCCCTCGAAGGGCCGGCTGATGGAGAAGACCTTCGACTGGTTCGGCGCGCGCGGCGTGACCATGCGCCAGACCGGGAACGAGCGGGAATATTCCGGCGCCGTCGAAGGCGTCGAGGGGGTCGAACTCGTCCTCCTGTCGGCCGGAGAGATTCCGCGCGAACTGGCCGCCGGCCGCATCCACATGGGCGTGACCGGCAGCGACCTTGTGCGCGACAAGCTGGCCGACTGGTCGGCGCAGGTGGCCGAACTTGCCGCCCTCGGCTTCGGCCATGCCGACCTGATCATCGCCGTGCCCGCCTGCTGGATCGACGTCGATACGGTGGATGACCTTGATGCCGCCGCCGCCGCCTTCCGCGCCGCCCATGGCTTCCGCCTGCGCATCGCCACCAAATACCACCGACTGGTGCGCGATTTCCTGACGGCGCAGGGCGTGGCCGATTATCAGCTGGTCGACAGCCAGGGCGCCACCGAAGGCACGGTCAAGAACCTGACGGCCGAGGCGATTGCCGACATCACCTCAACCGGTGAGACGCTGCGCGCCAACCACCTGAAGATCCTGTCCGACGGGCTGATCCACCAAAGCCAGGCCACGCTTTACGCCGCCCGCAGCGCCGACTGGACCGCCGCCACCGCCGCCGCCCGCGCGCTGGCGGCCCGTCTGGGCCTGACCCTGCCCGAAGGCATCGGTTGAGCGCGCGCCCCGGAGTTTTCAAAAACTCCGGCCCGGTTTCTTCAAAGAAACCGGCAGACCCGCCAGCCCCTCTCGGCCCGTCTTCGCCTGACCCTGCCCGAAGGCATCATCTGACCGCGCCCCCGGAGTTTTCAGAAACTCCGGCCCGGTTTCTTCAAAGAAACCGACCTAGCGCCGGTTGGCCAGCGTCACCCCCAGCCCGGCCAGCGCCATGCCGGCCCAGGCTACGGGCGGCATCGCCTCGCCCAGCATCGGCCAGGCGATCAGCGCCGACAGCGCCGGCACCATGTAGAACAGCGCCGAGACGCGTGCCACCTCACCCGCCCGGATCATCGCCATCAGCAGGCTGATCGCCAGAAGCGAATTGCCCAGCACCAGATAGGCCAGCACCGCCACGAACGTCCCGTCCCAGCGGATCGCCGTCACATCCTCCAGCAGCAGCGCCATCGGCAGAGTGCAGACCGCCCCCACCGCATACTGGATCAGGTTGGCCACCACCGGATGGTGCCCCCGCCCGTGCCGCTTTTCCCACAGCGTGCCGCCGGTGATGCCGAACAGCGCCCCCACCGTCAGCGCCACGCCCCACAGGTTTTCCGCCGCCACCGCCGACCGGCCCAGGATCACCAGCGCCGCGCCCGCCAGCCCCAGAGCAAGGCCGGCCCAGACCCGGGGCCCCACCGTCTCACCCACGAAACGCGGGGCGGCCAGCGCCACAAGGATCGGCTGCAGGCAGACCACAATCGCCACGCCGCCGGCCGAAACCCCGGCGCGGAAGGCCAGATAGCACAGGCCGAAATAGACGACCTGAATGAGGAACCCGACAATCGCCACATCCGCCGCCGCCCGGGCCGAAGGCAGCGGCGGGCGCAGCACCAGCGCCACCGGCAGCAGAACCGCCACCGCCAGCCCATAGCGCAGCGCCAGAAGCGTCAGCGGCGGCGCATGTTCGACCCCCAGCTTCGCCACCGCGAAACCGGCCGACCAAAGCGTCAGGAAGATGATCGGCGCGGCGGCAAGCCAAAGGGGGCGCGGGGCGGGCATGGCGCATTCATGGCCCCGCCTTCGGGGAAAGGGAAGGGGTCAGGCGATTCGCCATCATGGTTAACGGTGGCTGAGACCGCCGCGCGTAGAGACGGAAGGAAGACGGAAAGAAGACGCCGGAAAGACGCCTTAAATCCCCGGAAAACCACCTGATTTCCGTCTGTTAACCTGCCGTGCGCCTAGCGCAGCCCGATCTCTGCCAGGGCCCGCGCCATCTCGGGCGGCAGCACGTCGTCGCGGGCGCGCAGCTTGGGCAGGTCGGGCGGGCTTTCCTTGGGGTCCAGATAGCGCCAGCCCTGAAACGGCCGCCGCGCCGCCGCTTCGGTCCGCACCACCTCGGCATCCAGCACGATGGCGCAGCGGTCGATCCCGTCCGACCCCCGCCGCGGCTCCAGCGCCAGAATGCGCTGACGGCACAACAGAATTCCTTTGATCACCCAGTAAAGCGAGCCGCCCGCCAGCACCTCATCGGCGCGTTTGGGCCACATCCGGGTGATGTGTTCGGCCGTCCCCGCCGCCCAGCGGGCGCGGTTTTCCCGCTGCCACTGTTCCAGGTCCTCGACCGATTCCGCGCCGACGCAAAGCTTGATGATGTTCAGGTGATTCATGATGTGATGCCCGGTCAAAAGAATAGGCCGTGCTGCCCAGAGTTCAAGTTGACCCGGCCAGGCATGAGGCGTATTTTGCGCGTTCCCCCGAACCCCCCACAAGGAGTGGCCATGTCTGCCTTTTCCGCCCAGATTTCCGAGCAGATTTGGGACATGAAGTATCGCTTCAAAGAGGCCGACGGCACGCCGATCGACGGCACGGTCGAAGACAGCTGGCGCCGCATCGCCCGCGCCCTGGCCGAGGTGGAAAAGACCCCGGCCGACTGGGAAGACCGCTTCTATCACGCGCTGGAAGGCTTCAAGTACCTGCCCGCCGGCCGCATCACCGCAGGGGCCGGAACCGGGCGGAATGTCACGCTTTTCAACTGCTTCGTCATGGGCACCATCCCCGACAGCATGGGCGGCATCTTCGACGCGCTGAAAGAGGCCGCGCTGACCATGCAGCAGGGCGGCGGCATCGGCTATGACTTCTCGACCATCCGCCCCCGCGGGGCCGAGGTGAAGGGCGTGGCGGCCGATGCCAGCGGCCCCTTGTCCTTCATGGATGTCTGGGATGCGATGTGCCGCACCATCATGTCGGCCGGCAGCCGCCGGGGCGCGATGATGGCCACGATGCGTTGCGACCACCCCGATATCGAGGCTTTCATTGAGGCCAAGAAAGACCCCGCCCGCCTGCGCATGTTCAACCTGTCGGTTCTGGTGACCGACCCGTTCATGGCCGCCGTCAAGGCGGATGGGCCTTGGGAATTGTCTTTCGGTGGAAGGGTTTACAAGACACTCCGCGCCCGCGACCTGTGGCTGCGCATCATGCGCAACACCTATGATTTCGCTGAACCCGGGGTGATCTTCATCGACCGGATCAACGCCGCCAACAACCTTGGTTATGTTGAAACCATCGCCGCCACCAACCCCTGCGGCGAGCAGCCCCTGCCGCCCTATGGCGCCTGCCTCTTGGGATCCGTCAACCTCGCGCGGCTGGTGGTGGACCCCTTCACCGACCGCGCCCGGCTGGACCCGGCGGCGCTGGACGATCTGGTGCGCACTGCCGTCCGCATGATGGACAACACGGTGGACGCCAGCCGCTTCCCCCTGCCGCAGCAGCAGGCAGAAGCGCAGGCCAAGCGCCGCATCGGGCTGGGGGTGACAGGGCTGGCCGATGCGCTGCTGATGCTGGGGCTGCGCTATGGCTCCGACGCGGCGGCGGCGCAGACCGAAGCCTGGATGAAAGCCATCGCGCGGTCATCCTATCTGGCCTCGGTTGATCTGGCGCGCGAAAAGGGTGCCTTCCCGCTGTTTGATGCCGAGGGCTATCTGGCCTCTGGCAACATGCGGGCGATGGACGAAGACGTGCGCGCCGCCGTCCGCGCCCATGGCATCCGCAATGCGCTGCTGACCTCGATCGCGCCCACCGGCACGATCAGCCTGCTGGCCGGCAATGTCAGTTCGGGCATCGAGCCGGTCTTCGCCTATGCCTATACCCGCAAGGTCCTGCAGCCCGATGGCAGCCGGACCGAAGAGGAAGTCGTTGATTACGCAGTGAAACTCTGGCGAGATATGAAGGGTGATGAACCCCTGCCGGATTATTTCGTCAACGCCCAGACCCTGCCGCCCCTTGACCATGTGAAGATGCAGGCCGCCGCGCAGCGCTGGATCGACTCGTCGATTTCCAAGACCATCAACTGCCCCGAGGACATCAGCTTTGAAGACTTCGCCGAGGTCTATATGGCGGCCTGGGATCAGGGCTGCAAAGGCTGCACCACCTACCGGCCGAACGCGGTGACCGGCTCGGTCCTGACGGTGTCGGAAAAGGCGGCGGCCCCCGCCCCGGCACAGCCGCAGACCGGAGGCGAGGTGGTCTATCTGTCTGAACCGCTGGACCGTCCGGCGGCGCTGGAGGGGCAGACCTACAAGGTGAAATGGCCGGGCAGCGAGCATGCGCTTTACATCACCATCAACGACATCGTCATCGCCGGGCACCGCCGGCCCTTCGAGGTGTTCATCAACTCGAAGAACATGGAGCATTTCGCCTGGACGGTTGCGCTGACCCGGATGATCAGCGCGGTCTTCCGGCGCGGCGGCGATATTTCCTTTGTCGTGGAAGAGCTTAAGGCGGTTTTCGATCCGCGCGGCGGCGCCTGGATGGAGGGGCGCTACATCCCCTCGATCCTGGCGGCCATCGGCGGCGTGATCGAGCGGCACCTGATTGCCATCGGCTTCATCGCCGGTGAGGGGCTGGGCCTGAAATCCGACCCCAAGGCCGAGGTGATCGCCGTGGGCGAAGCCCCGCGCGGCAAGGCCTGCCCGGCCTGCGGCAGCCATGACCTGCGGATGGTCGAAGGCTGCATGACCTGCGCCAGCTGCGGCCATTCGAAATGCGGTTAGGGCGGGAAGCTGCGTGATTTCACGCACCTGACGACGGCGCATGGTGCGTGCAAGCACGCACCCTACGGCGTTGGTTTTCTTGCGAAAAGATGGGTCGGGCAATGCTCGCCGCTGTCAAGGACCGGGATCATCCGCGTCCAGATGCCGATGTTGTGGTCGACGAATTCCTGCCCCACCACTTCGGCCGCCCTTGCCCCGTCGGCGCCCCTGAGGCGGGCAAGCTCTTCGCGGGCCTGAAGCCGGTACCAGTCGTTGCGCGACCGGGTGGTGACCTGCTCAAACCCCGCCGCCTGCATGGCGTCGCGGTAGCGCGCCGGGGTGGCCATGCCGAAATCCAGCCCCTCGGCGGCGATATAGGCGGCCATTGCCGGGGAAATCTCATCGGTGCCGATCAGCCAGTCCGAGGCGATGAAGCGCCCGCCGGGTTTCAGCACGCGGAAGACCTCGGCCATCAGGGTGTGCTTGTCGGGGATGTGGACGATGGAATCCTTGGAGAATACCACGTCGAAACTGCCGGGCGGAAAGGGCAGCGGCCCCGGCACCACCTTGACCAGACCGATCCGCCCCGACAGCCCCGCATGGGCCACCAGCGCGCGGGCATGGGTCAGCACCGGGTCTTCCACGTCGATGCCGCAGACGAAACCCGCCCCATGGTCGCGCACCAGCGCAATGTCGATGCCGCCGGCACCGCAGCCGATGTCCAGCACCGAGGCGCCGGCGACGGACTGGCTGCCGATCAGCCGGGCCACCTCATCGGGGCCGCCGGGCGACAGGAAACCTTGGCCCCAGATGGCTTCCAGCATGGCGATCAGGCGGGGGGGATAGTGATCATCGCTCATGGGCTTGCCCTTCAGAACGGGCCGGCGCGGTGGACGGCGCGGCCCTTGAACAGCGTCAGCAGCACCTGCGTTTCGGCAATCGCATAGGGGTCGCAGGCAAAGATATCGCGGTCGGTCACGATCAGGTCGGCCGAAAAGCCGGGCCGCAGGGCGCCGGTGAAATCGCCGCGCCAGCAGGCCGCGGCGGCATGGGTGGTATAGCCCAGCACCGCCTGTTCCAGCGTGATGCGTTCGGCCGGCAGGAAGGGCTCGGCCCGGCCCCTGGCGCGCGGCGGTTCGCGGGTGATGGCGGTGCCGATGATCTCGAACGGGTTCAGCGTGCTGACCGACCAGTCGGACCCCAGGCAATAGGGCGCCCCGGCGGCGATCAGGCCGGCGAACGGATAGGTCCATGCCAGCCGGTCGGGCCCGATCATGTCGCGCGCGGGGTCGGGGATGACCGGATCATTCGCCGCCCAGAGCGGTTGCAGATTGGCCATCACCCCAAGGGCGGCAAAGCGGGGCGCGTCGTCGGGGTGGACCAGCTGGCAATGGGCGATCTGATGCAGGGCCGGCCAGGACCCGTTGGCGGCGCGGGCGGCGGCAATGGCATCCAGCGTCACGCGCGTCGCGCCGTCGCCGATGCAGTGGGTGTGAATCTGGAACCGCGCGGCATCCAGCGCGGTGAAAAGCGCTGCCGCATGGGCGGGGGCGAACATCGTGTGGGCATTGTCGCCAGCGTCGGCATAGGGTGCGATCAGCGCTGCGGTGCGGTTTTCGAACACCCCGTCCATGAAGAACTTGGCCGACTGCACATGGAAATCCGGCCCCGGATGGGCGGCGCGCAGGGCGGTCAGCCGGGCCACCGCGGTTTCGGGCGTATCGGCCTCGGACACCAGCGCGGCACCGGCAACGCGCAGGGTCAGAAGCCCCTCGGCCAGACCCCGGGCATAGATCCGCGCCTCGGTTTCGGTGACGCGCGGGTCGGTCACCCCGGTCAGGCCATGGGCATTGGCATGGGCCTGACCGGCCAGCAGCCCCGCCATCAGGTGATCGTCGGTCAGCTGCGGCAGGCGGGCCACTGCCCAGCCGATGGCCTCTTCATGCAGCATTCCCAAGGGCTTGCCGCCGCGCTTGACGATATGGCCGTTCGGCGGGTCGGCGGTGTCGGGGCCAATCCCGGCAAGCTCCAGCGCGCGGCTGTTCAGGCAGGCGTTGTGATAGGAGCTGTCATAGATCACCGCCGGCCGGTCGGGCACCACGCGGTCCAGAAGGGCCGCCGTCAGGTTGTCATCGCCGAAGATGCCGGGCTGCCAGCCGGCGCCCAGCACCACCGGCAGATCGGGGTGGCGCGCGGCGTGGGCGGCGATACTGGCCAGAAGCCCCGCCTCATCGGTCACTTCGTAGAGCTGGGCGGCGGTGGCAATGTCGGTCCCGCCGGAAAGCAGGTGGATATGGGGGTCCTGCAGGCCGGGCAGCACCAGCCGCCCGCCGGCGTCGATCACCTCGGCCCCGGGGCCGGCAAGGGCGGCCATCTGACCGGCGTCGCCAAGGGCCAGGATGCGGCCTTCGGCGATCACCAGCGCGGCGGCCAGCGGGCGGGCCGGGTCCATGGTGCGGATGCGGGCGTTGGTCAGCAGGGTGCGGGGCGCAGGCGGGCGGGTCACAGGCGCAGGGCCTCCAGTTCGGGCCAGTCATCGGCGGCGAGCACCTCGGCCGGGGCGTTCACGTCACGGGTCCAGACGAAGAAGGCCAGGAAGGGCAGGGGGCCGACCTTGGTCAGATGCGGGCGGAAGGGGTCGTTCCACACCGGCTGATGCGCGGGCTTCAGCACCAAGGGCCGCCCGGGGCCGAAGCGCCAGCCATGCGGGCCGGTCAGGGGCGCATAAAGCTCGGGCGCGGCATGGGCATGGTCGCGGTAAAGCACATCGGGCGCGATCAGGAACAGGCCAAGGTCGAAATCCGCCGCCTCCCACGGGGCGCCGGCGCCGATCAGGCTGGCGAAGGCGTGGCCGGTGGCAAAGGCATCGCCGATCAGCGCGCGGGGATAGGCGTCATAGGTGACCCAGGGCAGATGCGGCGCGGCAGCGGCGATGGCGGCGGCAAGGCCTGGGTGGGTGGCGCCAAGGGCGGTCAGCGCCGGGTCAAGCCATTGGTCCACCACGGCGTTTCCGGCGGGCGCCACCAGACGGGGCGGGCCGCTGCGGCGGGAAAGCCCGGCCTGAACCTCGG
>JACZKR010000387.1 GCA_014859945.1 Paracoccaceae bacterium
GCCAGACCAGCGCGCAGGGACCGGCCGTCAAAGACCTGATCAGGGCAAAGCCAGAAGGAAGATGCGGTCGCCGTCATGGCCGAGGCTCCTTGCCGTTCGGGGTCGGGCTGTCAAGAAAATACGGCCGCAGCGCCGCCTGAACCTGCGCGCGCACCAGCGCCTGCGGCAAGGCATCCTCACCCGCAGCCGCAATGATATCGGGCGCAAAGACCTGCTCCAGCAGCGGCACCGGCAAGGCCCGCCCCGCCAGATCGGCGAACAGCCCCGCCACCGCCGCCTGCGCCTCGGGCTGGGGCCAGTAATAGCGGATGCGGTCGGCCAGCCCGAAATGCCGCGCCAGCCGCAACTCACCCCCGTGATAATGCCCCTGCCAGTTTCCGGGCGCGGCCAGCATCAGCCGCTCCATCACCTCGGGCAGCGCCGGGCCGGTCTGCCAGCCCGCAAGGCCGCGCAACAGGTCCAGCGCATAGACCGCCTGCCGCAAGGCAAAGGTCAGCGCCGGCCCGACCTTCTGGAAGGCAAAGCCCAGTTCGGCCATCCGGGGATAGACCGCGGGGTGCTGGTAATCGGTCGAATGCGCCTCAAGGCACAGGCCCGGCCAGTCGTCCAGCACCGCCCGCAGCCCCGGATCGCGCGCCATCGGCAGGCGATGCACCTCCATCGGCGAAAACTCGACCCCCGGCTGCACCACCAGCCCCGCCACCTGCGCCCAGGCCCGGGCGCTGAACGCCGCCCGATGCGCCTGCAAGGTGGCCCGCGCCGCTTCGGGCCGGGTGGGCGGAATGTCTCCGTGGTCATCGGTCCGCGCGCCCCCCGGCGGCGGCACCTCGGTGCCCACCACAAGGATCAGCCGCGCCGGATCGGGTGCCGCGTCCAGCGCCGATTCCGCCAGTTCCGCCGCCCGCGCGGCGCAGACGGCATCGGGCAGTTGCGGCGGCTCGCCCGCGCAGCCCTCGGAACAGTCGAGGTGGATCTTCGTAAACCCCGCCGCCGCATAATCGGCCACCATGCGGTGCGCCTTGGCCATTGCCGTGGCCGCATCGCCGCGCCGCCAGGCCTGCGGCCCCAGATGGTCGCCCCCCAGCAGCACCAGCGCCGGATCAATCGCCACCTCTTGCGCGATCCCCCGCACGAAGCGCACGAAATCCTCCGGCCGCATGCCGGTATAGCCGCCGTCCTGATTGACCTGGTTCGAGGTCGCCTCGATCACCACCGCCTGCCCCAGATCGCGCGCCAGTTCCAGCGAGGCGCGCAGCACATCGGGATGGGCCGAGCAGACCGAGGGGATGGCCGCCCGCTGCCCCGCCCGGTTGCGGGCGACCACCTCGCGCAGAATGTCAGCCATGGCCCGCCTCCTGCACCGCCGCCCAGGCCGCGCCCCGCGCGCCGCTGGCATCGCCCCCTTCGGCCAGCCGCAACAGCGGCACGGCATAGCCCGCAAGCTGCGCGCGCCCCAGCGCCGCCGTCAGATCGCCGATCAGCCCAGGCGCCTGCGACAGCCCGCCGCCCAGCACCACCACGCGCGGGTCGATGGTGAAGCACAGCGTCACGATCATCTCGGCCGCCAGCTCGCACCACACCTGCCAGACCGCCTGCAGCGCCGGGTCATCCGCCCGGCCGCCCGCCACTTCGGCCGCCGTCACCGCCCGCCCCGTCATGTGCCGCGCCAGCCGCGCCAGCCCGGTGCCCGAGATCAGCGTTTCCGTGCAGCCTGCCCGCCCGCAGCCGCAGGCCACCACCGGCAGGTCCAGCCGCATCACCGGCGCGGCGGCCAGCGGGTAATGGCCGAATTCGCCCCCCGTCGCCGCCA
>JACZKR010000388.1 GCA_014859945.1 Paracoccaceae bacterium
CCGCGGGCGTTCAGCACCAGATCGACCCCGGCCGCCGCCAGCGCCTCGGCCGAGCCGCGCCCCAGCCCTTTCGAGCTTGCCGTCACCAGCGCCTTGCGCCCCCTGATCCCCAGATCCATCGCCATCTCCTGTTCCGCCGAAGGGCCAGCCTAGCGCCGGCGCCGCGCCACCTCAAGGCCGCCGCAATGCCGCGAAGCGCCGGAGTTTCCCCTTGAGGCAATGGCCCTGCCGCCCTAAGACGCCGCAAGACCCCGATTGTTCCCGGAGATTTCCATGACCGACGATCTCATCGCGCCCGGCCCCGGGCAGGCCTGCCAGGTTCTGGCGGCCGATGACATCTTCGTCAGCCTGGGCGTCAATCAGGGCGACGGGCTGGCGGGGCCGGATGAGGTCTGCCCCGGCGACATCTACACCATCGACCCCGCCCACCGCCCGATGCGGCTGGTGGTGCGGCCGGGCCCCGAGGGCGGTCAGGTGGTGGCCGAGGGGTCGGCGGTGGGGCGGCCGGGCGATGCGGTGACGGCCGAGGCGCGCTATGACCTGATGGGGGATGAGGGCGACCGGGTGGCACTGCTGCTGATGGCGCTGCCGGGGGGCGAGCGGCTGGTGCTGCCCCTGTCGCCGATGGCGGTCGGGGCGGAATACACTCTGGTGCAGGTTGAAGAAACGCCGGAACCGGCGGCGCTGTCGGACATGCTCTGCGTGTCGTTCCTGCGCGGCACGATGATTACGTTGGCCTCGGGCGCGCAATGCGCCATCGAGGCGCTGCGCCCCGGCGACCGGGTGCTGACGCGCGATCACGGGCCGCAGCCGCTGCGCTGGGTCGGCAAGGCCACGCTGAAGGCGGTGGGCCCCTTTGCCCCGGTGGTGATCACCGCCGGCACGCTGGGCAATGCGGGCGATCTGATCGTCAGCCAGCATCACCGGATGTTCCTCTATCAGCGCGAACGGCGGGCGGGGGCGGCGACCTCGGAACTTCTGGTGCAGGCGCGGCATCTGGTGGACGGTGAGCGCATCTTCATCCGTGAGGGCGGCTTTGCCGACTGGTTCAGTCTGGTCTTCGACCGGCACGAGATCATCTATGCCGAGGGCGTGCCGGCCGAAAGCCTGATGGTCAGCGAAACCACCGTCCACCGCCTGCCGGCAGAGTTTTCCGAAGAGGTCCGCGCGCGCTTCCCCGGGCTGAGCCAGAACCAGCATTTCGGCACCGAGGCCGGCCGCGCCTTTCTGGAAGAGATGGGCGGCGCCATCCTGTCGCGCAACCCGCGCCGGCCGCGCTGACGGCTGCGCCCCGGCTGCCCGCCGCTGCCCCGTGGACGGGCCGCGCGTTTTCGGCTAATCGGCGGCCATGCTGGACAATCGCCCCACCCTTCCGCCCGAAATCGCCCGCCGCCGGACCTTTGCGATCATCTCGCACCCCGACGCCGGCAAGACCACGCTGACCGAAAAGTTCCTCCTGTTCGGGGGCGCCATCCAGATGGCCGGACAGGTGCGCGCCAAGGGCGAGGCGCGGCGCACGCGGTCGGACTTCATGAAGATCGAGGCGGACCGGGGGATTTCGGTTTCCGCCTCGGCAATGAGTTTCGACTTCCGCCATTACCGCTTCAATCTGGTCGATACCCCCGGCCACAGCGACTTTTCCGAAGACACCTACCGCACTCTGACCGCCGTCGATGCCGCGATCATGGTGATCGACGGGGCCAAGGGCGTGGAAAGCCAGACGCGGAAACTGTTCGAGGTCTGCCGGCTGCGCGACCTGCCGATCCTGACCTTCTGCAACAAGATGGACCGCGAAAGCCGCGACACCTTCGACATCATTGATGAGATTCAGGAGAATCTGGCGATCGACGTGACCCCGGCAAGCTGGCCCATCGGCATGGGGCGCGAGTTTATCGGCGCCTATGACATCCTGCATGACCGGCTTGAGATCATGGACCGCGCCGACCGCAACAAGGTGGCGGAATCGATCCAGATCTCGGGGCTGGACGATCCGAAACTGGCCGATCACGTTCCGGCCGACCTTCTGAAGAAGTTCCGCGAAGAGATTGAAATGGCGCGCGAACTTCTGCCCGCCTTCAACCGCCAGTCGGTGCTGGAAGGCCATATGACGCCGATCTGGTTCGGCTCGGCCATCAATTCCTTCGGGGTGAAGGAACTGATGGACGGCATGGGCGAGTTTGGCCCCGAACCGCAGCCGCAGAAGGCCGCCGAACGCCAGATTTCGGCCGAGGAGAAGGCCGTTACCGGCTTTGTCTTCAAGGTGCAGGCCAATATGGATGCCAAGCACCGCGACCGCGTGGCCTTTGTCCGTCTGGCCTCGGGGCATTTTGAACGGGGGATGAAGCTGCTGCATGTGCGGTCGAAAAAGCCCATGGCCATCGCCAACCCGGTGATGTTCCTGGCCGCCGACCGCGAACTGGCGGAAGAGGCCTGGGCGGGCGACATCATCGGCATTCCGAACCACGGGCAGTTGCGTATCGGTGACGCGCTGACCGAGGGCGAGGCGCTGCATTTTACCGGCATCCCCTCTTTCGCGCCGGAACTTCTGTCGGGCGTCCGCGCGCTGGACCCGATGAAGGCCAAACATCTGGAAAAAGCGCTGATGCAGTTCGCCGAGGAAGGCGCCGCCAAGGTCTTCAAACCGATGATCGGCTCGGGCTTCATCGTGGGCGTCGTGGGCCAGCTGCAGTTTGAGGTTCTGGCCAGCCGGATCGAGCAGGAATACTCGCTGCCCGTGCGGTTCGAACCCAGCCAGTTCACCTCGGCCCGCTGGGTCAAGGGCCCGAAGGCCGAGATGGAGAAATTCGTCAACGTCAACAAGGGCCATATCGCCATCGACAATGACGGCGACACAGTCTTTCTGACCCGCCTGAAATGGGACATCGACCGGATCGAGCGCGACTACCCCGAACTGAAGCTGACGGCGACGAAAGAAATGATGGTCTGAAACGGGTTTTCGCCGAAAACCCGGCCTTGCCGATTTTCGGCGAAAATCGGTGGCACCGGAGAACACAATGGCCCTGCCCCTTCACGAACTCGCCGCGCTTGGCACGGCGACCTGCTGGGCGATGACCGGGGTCATTGCGGCCGATGCGGTGCGGGCGCTGGGGGCCTTTCACTTCAACCTTTACCGGCAGGCCTTCGTGGCGGGCCTTCTGGCGC
>JACZKR010000389.1 GCA_014859945.1 Paracoccaceae bacterium
GGCAGGGGCTGGCGGCGCGGATCGGCGGCAGCGCCATCCTGCAGGACCGGGGCTGCCTTTACCTTTATGACAGCCCCGCCGCCGTCCGCGCGGCCGAGGGCGACATGGCCCGCCGCCGCGCCCTGGGCATCGCGGTCGAGATGATTGACGCGGCGACGCTGGCGCAGATGGAGCCCACGCTGCCGCCGATGGCCGGGGCGGCGTTTTTCCCGAAGGCCGTCTTCATGGCGGACCCCGCCGCCATGGTGCAGCTTCTGGCGAAATCGGTGCTGGCCAAGGCAGCGCTTGCCCCCTTCCGGGCGACGGCGATCACCCGGCAGTTTGACGGGCTGATCGTCGAAGGGGCTGGCCTGCGGCTTCATGCGCGCAAGGTCGTCGTGGCGGCGGGTGCGCATTCGCGGGCGCTGGCACTGTCGGCCGGCGATCGGGTGCCCCTGGACACCGAGCGCGGATATCATGTGGAATGGGACATGCCCGCCCCCCGCCTGACGCGGCCCAGCTGCCCGACGGCGCGCGGATTTTACCTGTGCCCGATGACCGGGCGGCTGCGGGTGGCCGGCACGGTGGAACTGGGCGGGCTGACCGCCCCGCCCTCGCCCCACCGCATCGCGCGGCTGGTGGAAGGCGCGCGGACCATCTTCCCCGATCTGGGCGAACCTTCCCGCACATGGATGGGTTTCCGCCCCTCGATGCCCGACAGCCTGCCGGTGATCGGACCTTCGGCGGGTGGGCCGGATGTGTTTCACGCCTTCGGCCATGGCCATATCGGGCTGACGCTGGCGCCGATCACCGCGCGCATCATCGCCGACCTGATCGCCGGCCGTGCGCCCGAGCTGGACATCACGCCTTATCTGCCCGCGCGCTACTGACGGCTGAAGAGAACCGCCGTGCCAAGCCCCCCCGCCGCGGCGATGGCGGCAAGGCCGTGGCCGCTTTGCAGCCCGTGGAACAGGCTTACCGCAAGGATCGCGCCCGAAGCGCCGATCGGATGGCCCCGTGCCAGCGCGCCGCCTGCAGGGTTGATGCGCGCCGGGTCCAACCCGGCACCCGTGGCGCAGGCGATGGCCTGAACCGCATAGGCCTCCATCAGCTCCACCCGTGCCAGGGCCGCGGGCGCAAGGCCGGCGCGGCGCAAGGTCTCGGCAATGGCGGGCACCGGGGCCAGCCCCGGCTCTTCGGGCAGGGCGCCAAGGGTGACACCGGGGCCGATGCGCAGGGCCTCCGGACCGGCCATATCATCGCGCGCGACCACGACGAAGGCCGCTGCATCGGCCGCAACCGCCGCCGTGGCCGTTGTGATGCTGCCCGCCAGCACTTTGGCGCGCCGGGCGATGGCGGGGGTCAGCGCACGGGCAAAGGCATCACGGGTCATGCCTTTAAGCGCGACGACTTCGGGCGGATTGCCTGCCGCAAGCGCCTTGCGGTGGCTTTCGAACGCCCAATCCTCTTGCGCTTGACGCGAAATGCCCAGCCGCCCGGCCAGCGCCGCCGCCGCCGCCGTCATGTCCGGGTCGCGGTCGGGCCAGGGGGTGAAGGGCGGGGCGTCATAGGGCTGCGGGTCACCGCCCTCCGGGTCGGTCGCCAAACGCAGCGGGCGGCGGGAATAGCTTTCCGCCCCGCCCGCGATCACCACCCGCGCCGCGCCGCTGTCCACCAGCGCGGCAGCCAGCAGAACGGCATCCAAAC
>JACZKR010000390.1 GCA_014859945.1 Paracoccaceae bacterium
CGCCTGCCGGGGCAGCCCCTTGCGGCGCTGGCCGACCATCAGGCGATCGGGCTGGACGATCCGGCCTCGCAGGCAGTCTGGGCTGCGCACCGGGCGCGGATGGCGGCGCGGGCCGCCGGGGCGCGTCCCGTGGCGCCCGACCTGCGGCTTTCCGACCGTGACCCCTATGCGCTGCGCTATGTGGCGCTGACCGCGCTGCTGATGGCGCTGATGTTCGGCTCGGTTTGGCGGGTGGCCTCGGTTTCGGCGATGACGCCGGGCGGCGGCAATCTGGCGGCCACCGGCCCCGCATGGGAGGGCTGGGTGCAGCCGCCGGCCTATACCGGCAAGCCGACGCTGTACCTGAACGACCAGCAGGGCGAAAAGCTGGTGCTGCCGGCGGGCAGCCGCATCCAGTTGCGTTTCTATGGTGAGGCGGGAACGCTGATCCTGTCGGAAACCGTCTCGGCCCGCACCGAAACGCCCCCGGCGTCAGAGGCCCGGCACGAGTTTGAGGTGAAGCAGTCCGGCAAGATCGAGATCGAAGGCCCCGCCGGCCGGTCGTGGGATGTTGCCATGGTTGCCGATACCGCCCCCACAGTCTCGCCCGAGGGCGAGATCGGGCGTGAGGCCGATGGCCGCTTCAAGCAGGGGTTCACCGCCAAGGACGACTACGGCATCACCCGCGGGCAAGTGACCATTGCACTTGATCTGGCGCGGGTGGACCGGCGCTATGGCCTGACCGCCGATCCTGAGGAGATCGCGCCCGTCACGCTGGACCTGCCGATGCCCCTGCGCGGCGACCGCAAGGATGTGAAAGAGGTTCTGGTTGACGACCTGTCGAAATCGGTGCTGGCCAACCTGCCGGTAACGATGACCTTCCAGGTTCTCGATGCCGCCCTTCAGCCGGGCACGGCCGAGCCGCTTTCCGTCACTCTGCCCGGCCGCCGCTTCTTCGACCCCTTTGCCGCCGCGCTGATCGAGATGCGCCGCGACCTGTTGTGGAGCCGGCAGAATGCCGCGCGCGTGGTGCAGATCCTGCGCGCCGTGACCTATCAGCCCGCAGGCTTCATCCGCAACGAACGCGCCTTCCTGCGCCTGCGCGTCGCCATGCGCCGGCTTGAGGCCGAGGCCGCCGCCCTGACGCCCGCCGTGCGCGACGAGGTGGCCGAAGAGCTGTGGCAGATCGCGCTTCTGGTGGAAGAGGGCGATCTGGCCTCCGCGCTCGAACGGCTGCGCCGCGCGCAGGACCGGCTGGATGAAGCCATCCGCAACGGCGCCTCGCCCGAAGAGGTGCAGGAGCTGATGGAGGAAATGCGGCAGGCGCTGGACAACTACCTGCGCGAACTGGCCGAAGATGCCGAACGCCGCGGCGAAGAGCAGACCTCGGAAAACCAGCCCGGCTTCGAGATGAGCCAGGACCAGCTTCAGCAGATGCTGGATGAGTTGCAGCGCCTGATGGAAGAGGGCCGCACCGCCGAGGCGGCCGAACTGATGGAACAGCTGCGCCAGTTCATGGAGAACATGCAGGTGACGCAGGGCGAAGGCGGGCAGGGGCAGGGCGGCCCGGGCCAGCAGGCCATGCGCGATCTGGGCGAGACGCTGCGCGACCAGCAGGATCTGTCGGACGACGCATTCCGCGACATGCAGGACGGCCAGCAGGGCCAGCGCCCGGGCCAGCCGGGCGAAGGCCAGCAGGACGGGCAGGGACAGGACGGCCAGCAGCAGGACGGCCAACAGCAGGACGGGCAGGGCAGCAACCCCGGTCAGTCGCTGGCCGAACGGCAAGAGGAGTTGCGCCGCAACCTTGACCGGCTGAACCGCGATGGCCGCCTGCCCGGCCCGGGCAGCGAGCAGGGCGAGGAAGGCCGCCGTCAGCTTGACCGCGCCGGCCGCGCGATGGAAGAGGCCGAAGACGCCCTGCGCCGCGGCGATCTGCCCGAGGCACTGGACCGCCAGGCCGAGGCGCTGGAAGCCATGCGCGAAGGCATGCGCGACTTCGGCGAGGCGCTGGCCGAACAAAGCCGCCGCGAAGGCGACACCCGCATGGGTGAAGAACAGGGTCAGGCCGACCCGCGCGAAGGCCGCGATCCGTTGGGCCGGCAAAGCGGCGAAAGCGCGCGCATCGGATCGGACCGCAACATGCTGCAGGGGCAGGATGTCTATCGCCGCGCCGAGGAACTGCTGGACGAAATCCGCCGCCGTTCGGGCGACCTGACGCGGCCTGAAGGCGAACGCGACTATCTGAAGCGTCTGCTGGAACTGTTCTGACCGCTATTCGGCCGAAGCGCCGCGCAGCGTGCCGGTCAGCCGTTTGATCGTGCCGTCCAGCCAGATCCGCCCGGCATCCACCCCCGCGACATAGCGCGACAGGGCCGGTGCCGCCGCCGGAATCTGCTGCGACAGGCGGGGGGCCATGGCGTAAACGGCGGTGCCCAGAACGGCCACCACAATGATCAGCAGGAATCCGTTGCGGAAGGCGCTGCGCCGGCGCCGCGGGGCCAGTGTATCGGACACCACCGCAGCCTCGCCCGCCCGCTTTTCGCTGGTGGCGCGCAGGGTTGAGTTGATCTCTTCGATCTCGGGCAGCAACTCGCGCCGGGTCTGCGGTTTGGCCGGAACGGCGGGCGGCGGCGGCTCGGGCTCGGCTCCCTTCAGGCG
>JACZKR010000391.1 GCA_014859945.1 Paracoccaceae bacterium
ATCAGAAACAGCCGCGTCGAAAACCGCATCTTCCCCTCCCGTCCAACGCCGCCCCGCGCCGATCATCCCTCAGGGATAAAGCGGCCAGATCAGCGGAATAAGCGCCGAACACAACAGCCAGGTGATGATGTTCAGCGGCACCCCGATGCGGGTGAAGTCCAGGAACTTGTAGCCCCCCGGACCATAAACCATCATGTTGGTCTGATAGCCGATGGGCGTCCCGAAGGCGAGCGTGGCCGAAAACATCACCGCCACCACGAAGGGCCGCGGATCGGCGCCCAGCTGCCGGGCCAGCTCGATGGCGATGGGCGTAAAGATCACCGCCACCGCGTTGTTCGACAGGAACTCGGTCAGGATCAGCCCCAGAAGATAGACCGACAGGATCAGCATGAAGGGCGACATGCCCTCAAGCCACGGCCGGCAATAGCTGACGATCATCTCAACCGCGCCCGACCGGTCCAGCCCCTCACCCACCGCCAGCATGGCAAAGATCATTGCCATCAGCCGGCCGTCGATGAAGGAAAACGCCTCGTCCGCGTCGATGCAGCGCGTGGCCAGAACCAGCGCCACGCCGACAAAGGCCAGCGCCAGGATCGGCGCCACGTCGAAAGACGACAGGATCACCACCATCGCCAGCGCCCCGATGGCAAAGGGCGCCTTGGCCCGACGATAGGCGCGGTATTTCGGATGGCTGACGTCCACCATCTCCATGTCTTCGGCCAGCCGCTTGATGTCCTCGGCCCGGCCCTCCAGCAAGAGCGTGTCGCCCACCTGCACCACCAGCTCGTCCAGCTGCCGGCCGATGTTCTGGCTTTTGCGGTGGGCGGCCAGCACATAGATGCCATAGCGGCGGCGCAGGCGCATCTCGCCCAGACTGCGGCCGATCATGTGGCAGCCCGGCGTGATCAGCACCTCGACCGTCTCGGTCGCCACTGACGAAAGCTTGTCGGCCACCCGCATGTCGGTGCGGTTCTGCATGCCCAGAAGTTCCGACATCTCGGTGCGCAGCACCACGCGGTCGCCCGCCTCCAGCACGACCGAGGCCAGATCGCGGCGCAAGGACAGATCGCCCCGCAGCACGTCGATCACCCGCACCCCCGCCGGCTTGAACTGGCTGACCTCCAGCACCGGCTTGCCGATCAGCACCGAATCCTCGGGAATGGCGACCTCGGTGAAGTATTTCATCCGCTTGCGGTCACCCAGCAGCGCCGCCATCGACTGACGTTCCGGCAAGAGCCGGTCGGCAAACAGCGCCAGATAAACCGCCCCCGCCGCGGCCACCGCAAAGCCAAGCGGAGCGATTTCGAACAGGCCGAAATGGTCCATCCCCGATTTCGCCGCCACCCCGTCCACCAGAAGGTTGGTCGAGGTGCCGATCAGGCTTATCATCCCCCCCATAACCGTCATGTGGCTGAGCGGGATCAGCAGTTTTGACGGCGCCTTGCCGATCCGCGCCGCGATCTGGATGACCACCGGGATCATCACCGCCACCAGCGGCGTGTTGTTCATGAAGGCCGAAGCCACCGCGACAAAGCCGAACAGCACGACGATGGTCGTCCTTGGCCGGTCGCCGGCATGCGCCTCGGCCATGCCGATCAGCAGTTCCACCGCGCCGGTCCTGACCAGCCCGCCCATCACCAGAAACATCATGGCGATGGTCCAGGGCGCGGCATTCGACAAGACCGCCGTCGCCTCACCCACCGGCAGGATGCCCAGCACCACCATCAGCGCCGCACCGCCCATGGCCGTCACCTCGACCGGATAGGTTTCCCGCACGAACAGCACGAACATGCCCAGAAGGATCGCAAGCGCCACGAAGGCCTGCGTGGTCTGGTCAAGCTCAAGTCCGATCATGCGGTCTCTCCCGGCTGCCTCGCCCCGCTCTTATCGCAGCGGTTCCGGCCGGGAAAGAAAATTCTACCTGCGCGGTCGTCTTAAGCCGGAACCGCCTGTTTTTCGCGCGGACGCACCAGAAACATTCCCCCCAGCATCACCAGCGCCGCCAGCCAGACCCAGCCCGAAAACCGCTCGCCCAGCAGAATCATCGCCCAGACCACGCCGGCCACGGTGACCACATAGCTTGACTGGCTGGCAAAGACCGACCCGGCATGGGCCGCGAGCCAGACGAAGGTGGCATAAAGCAGCGCATGCAGCGCGGATGAGGCGAACAGCGCCCATTCCGCTCGCCCCGGCGGAAACGGCCAGAAGCCGTGGCCCAGCACCAGCATCACCGGCCCGCACAGCACCAGCGCCACAACCGAGGCGCCGAACATCGCCTGCACCGCATCCATCCCCGCCATGCCGGTGCGCGCGACAAAGGTGTTCTCCATCGCGTAGAACAGCGGCCCCACCATGGCCAGCGGCAGGAACAGCGCCATCGCCGGGTCGGGCAGGCTGGCCTCGGGCAGCGCGATCAGCATCACGCCGCACAGCCCCAGCGCAATCCCCGCCAGCCGCCGCAGGTCAAACCGCTCCATGCCCAAGGCCAGCGCCATCGGGAAGGCCAGCAGCGGAATCATCGCCGTGATGATCGACATGATCCCCGCCGGCAGCCGCGCCACCGACAGATAAAAGGTGCAGTTCGGCACCAGCGTGCCCAGAACCGCCACCACGACGTAAAACCGCAGCGCCGCCGGATGGCGCGGCAATCCCTTGCCCCGCCCCAGCGTCAGCACGCCCAGCACCAGAACGCAGACCACAAGCTGCCAGAAGATCAGGCCAAAGGGCTTGTGCCCGGTCGAGGCGGCAATCTTGCCCAGGGGCTGCGTGAACCCCCAGCCGATCCCGGTGGCCAGAAGGACCGCCGGGTAAAACATCCTGTTCATGGACCCACCTGAGACAACCGCCCGCCCTGCCGAACCGGCAC
>JACZKR010000392.1 GCA_014859945.1 Paracoccaceae bacterium
GGCCGGCCCCCTTGGCCGAGGCCATCACCTCGGCCACGCCGCAACGGTGCCCCTTGGCCCGCCGGTGGCCCCAAAGGCCGCCGGCCAGCGCCCGCCCCGCCATCGGCAGGCGCTTCTCGCCCGCCGGGTCGGGCGCCGGCCTCTGGCATTACGCTTGGCTGGCGGTCCTGTGGCGGCTTGGTCGCGACGGGGCGGGGGCGAGGCGGTGGCTCGCCCCCGCCCGGGCGAACGGGGATCTGCCCCCTGTCGGGGGCAAATCCTGCCGTTTCAATGCGCGGGCTTGATGAAGGTGCCGTTGCGCAACTCGCGCATCGCGGTTTCCAACTCGGCCCGGGTGTTCATCACGATCGGCCCGTGCCAGGCCACCGGCTCCTGTATCGGGGCGCCGGCCACCAGGAGGAAGCGGATGCCTTCCGGGCCGGCCTGAACCGTCACCTCGTCACCCTTGCCGAATTCGACCAGCGTGCGGTTGCCCGACAGGTCGCGGATGTTCATCTCTTCGCCCGCCACTTCCTTTTCCAGCAGCACGCCCTTGGGGTTGGCCGCATCGGCAAAGCGCCCCGCGCCGTCGAAGACATAGGCAAAGGCGTTGCGCCGCGTGTCGATGGCAAAGCGCTTGCGCCGCCCGGCGGGCACGAAGACATCCAGATAAAGCGGATCGGCGGCGATGCCATCGACCGGGCCGGTCTTGCCCCAGAAGCTGCCGGTGATCACCTTGACGGTGGTGCCGTCATCGTCGGTGATCTCGGGAATGTCGCTGCCCCGCACGTCCTGATAGCGCGGCTTGGTCATCTTCAGATGGCTGGGCAGGTTGGCCCACAGCTGAAACCCGTGCATCTGGCCCTTGGCATTGCCCTTGGGCATTTCCTGATGAAGGATGCCCGAGCCTGCGGTCATCCACTGCACATCGCCGCCTTTCAGCGTGCCGCGGTTGCCAAGGCTGTCACCGTGATCGACCGAACCGGCCAGAACATAGGTGATCGTCTCGATCCCGCGATGGGGATGCCAGGGGAAGCCGGCCATGTAATCGGCCGGGCGGTCACCGCGGAAATCGTCGAACAGCAGGAACGGGTCCATCTTGGACGGATCGCCGAAACCGAAGGCGCGGTGAAGGTGAACGCCCGCACCTTCCATCGTGGGATGGGCGCGGGACTGCGAGGCGACGGGACGGATCGACATGGCTTTCTCCTGTCTGGTGATGCCAGCAAGGTAAGCCTGCCGGTCCGTCCGGCAAATCCCGTTCAGAAGCCTGTCACTGTGCGCAGATGCACAAGGTCAGGAGCAGGCCACGCCCGACAGGCAGACCTTGGGCACGAAGCGCGGCCGGGTCACGATGAACTGCGACAGTTCCTGTTCGCCCATGCCGATGTTGAAGGCCGGGGTGTAGCTGACGCTCGATTCAACGATCACCACATAGTCGCCGTCCGACATGTCGGGAATCAGCGAGGCATAGTTCTGCAGGGTCGTCGTGGTCAGCCGCGGCATCAGCGTGCCGGTCGAGCGTGACCAATGCACCTCAAACCGGTTGTTGTCCTCGTTCCAGGTCACCGAGGTCACGCGGATCGTCACATCCTGATCGGTGTCGATCAGCCGCTCCATCAGCGTGTCCATGCCGGTGATATAGGCGTCGTTGATCGTCACCATCTCGCGTGAGATCATGTCCGAGATGGTGTAGCTGGCCTTCTGCACCTTGTTCATGGCGCGGAAGGCATCCCAATAGACGAACAGCCCCAGGAAGGCCCAGAACATGAAGGGCAGCACCAGGACGGCTTCGGCAATGATGGCGCCACGGTCTTCCCGGCCGAAGCGGGCGAACTGATTGCGGATAAAGCGCATGATATTCTCCTCAGCCCGGTTCGGTCACATAGGCGGTGGTGGACACCAGCGCATAGCCACCCAGCGAGTCGGTCGGCAGGGCAGCCCCCAGCGTGGCCAGCGGGAAGATCGCGTCCTGAACGATGCAGATGCGGACCAGCATCACGTCATTCTGCTGGCCGATCTGCAGCGCCGTCACCGGCACCACCTCTTCCTCGCGGTCAACGCACTGGATGCCGCTTGCGGGCATGGCCCAGGTGGCGGTGCTGATCCGCGTCATCTCGATGGTGATGTTGTCGATGCAGTCCTGCAGGATCACGCCGCGCAGGCAGATTTCTTCCTTCAGCAGGTCGGCCGTCGGCAGGGGGTAGTGGCCCAGACGCAGCTCGCGCATGGTGCGGTCCACCGCCTGCTCCAGCAGGATCGAGCGCAGCATCAGCAGCCCGCTTTCGAACGAGGCCGCGAAGATCGACATCAGGATCGGAACCGACAGCACGAATTCCAGGGCGGCGGTGCCTTTTTCGCCCCGCGCGAAGCGGCGCAGGCCTTTGGCGATGAAGCGGATCATTGCGTCAACCTCAACTGGCTGATGTTACTGGCAATCGAGCGGAAGGCCGATTTGATCTGAAGGCCCGTCGCGTTGTAGTAATGCGCGCTGGACGAGGCGCAGTTCGAAATCGCCGCCTGCCCGCCTGAAGGCGCCTCGAAAGCGATGCCATAGACCGTCACGCTGTTGGCCTTGGCCAGATCGCAGATCGCTTCCAGCTGGTCGTCCATGTCGTCGGTGTCGGTCTGGGTGCGGAAGTTGGCAATCCAGGTGTTGTAGGTGTTCGTCCGCGTGGTCGAAGACGAACCAAGGGCGCGGGCATAGAAGTTCCAGGCGACATAGCTGGCGCGCAGGTTGTTCCAGACCTGCACCCAGGTCTGCTGGACGGCGGCGGTCGAGTTGTTGGTCCAGGCCGTTGCGCGCCACGCCTCACCCGTGTTCGAGCCGTTCTTGCAGTTGGTCGAGGTGCACAGATGCGGCACCCAGTATTCCTTGGTGCCCGCAGCGGTCGGCCGGCCCGAGGTGAAGCGCACCGAATAGTTGCCGTCGCCGGAAGAACGGTAGATCGGCGACAGGCCGGTGCGGTAGCCCGCGTTCACGCGCTCTTCCTTGAAATGCTCGCCGTCGGTCATCAGCACGATGACCTTCATCGACTCGTCGTCGGTATAGTCATAGGGACGGCCGGCCCAGGTGCTTTCCATCTGGTTGGCGCCGATCAGCGCGGTGAACATGCTGCGCGAACCCGGGTCCATCAGGGCCGTGCCCCAGCGCATGCCGGCATTGATCGAGGTGGCGCCGATCGCCGTCAGGTTGTTGATCTGCGATTTCAGCGTGGCCATGTTGTTCGACGGCAGCCGCACGATGTTCACCGTCGAGGGCGGGCACCAGACGTTGGCGCTGTTCACCGTCGCATAATCGGTGCTGGTGGGCGAGGTGTGCGTCGTCGACTGGTTGGTCGAACTGTAGGTGTCGGCATAGGGCGTCATCGGCAGCGAGGTCGAGGGCGGCATCGCGATGCTGTTATAGACGCTGGCCGGCAGGTCGACGCAGTTCACGTTGGCCACGCCGTGGTTGTCGGTGGTGGAATAACGCGCCCGCAGGGTCGAGCCCAGGTTGACCTGCCCGTTGAAGGGCACCAGCCCGATCGAGATGCGGTCTTCGCCGTCGGAGGCCAGAACGGTATCGACAAACTCGACCGCGGCCGATTTCAGGTTGGTCAGCCGGTTGTTCGACCCCATCGAGCCCGACACGTCCAGCACCAGCATGATCTCGACATTGGTGATCCGCTGTTCGGCCACCGAATGCCCGATGGCGTCAAAACTGTCGATGCCCAGAAGGTGCAGGAAGAAGGGCTTGGTCGCCGCCGTGGCATCCGCCGTCACCTCACGGTAGTTGATGCCTTCGTCCACTTCGACACCGGTCAGGTAATCCAGAAGGCCCGCCTTCTCGAAGTAGTCATAGACCACATCCTCGGCATCCAGATCCTGCGTCAGCGAGGCCGCCGCCAGCGTTGAGCGGTCAAGCGTGTTCTGCAGGTTCGTCCTGACGCTTTCATAGCGCATGACGTCCACCGCAAGCCCGCCGATCATCACCATCGCGACGAAGAGGCAAAACGCGAACACGATCAGGTTGCCGTCCTCCGCATCGCGGAAGCGACGGAGCGCAAGCGCCTTCCAGCCGCGGCCCAAGGCCCGCCGGGGCCAGGCCGTCCGAGAGTTCATCCGATACATCACCCACACTCCTCCCTTCGGCGCAGCGACCGACGGAATTCTGCAAGTGTGTAATATTCTGTGCCTCTCGGGCGGGAATATGGCCGAACTTGGCGGGGATTGTGAAAGATGAAGCGACTGTCAGCATGTCGCGGCCCCCCTATTGGGTCAGCCGCAGCTGGCTGATCGACGAGGCGATGGCGCGGAAGGCCGACTGCATCTCGGCCGGGTTTGCCGCGTCGAAGTAATACTCTTCGGACGAGGCGCACTGGCTGATCTGATGCTGGCCGTTCTCGGGTGCCTCAAAGGCGATGCCGTAGACCACCACGCCGTTGTCCTTGGCCTGCGCGCAGGAGGCCTGAAGCGAGGAATTCATATCGGCAACAGAGGCATAGGTCGAAGACAGCTGCGCCATCGCGTTGGTGTAGGCGGTGTTGCGGCTGCTGTCGGTGGTGCCAAGCGCGCGGGCGTAAAGCTGCCATGCGACCCAGGTCAGGCGCTGCGCGGCCCAGACCTGCTGCCACTGCTGCTGCGTCACACCGGCCCCCGAATTCCACGGCGTGGCGCGCCATTCGTTGCGGTGGGGCACCCAGTACTGGTTCGTCCCGGCCGAGGCCGGACGGCCCGTGGTGAAACGGATCGAATAGTTGCCGTCGCCCGCCGAACGCCAGATCGGAGACGCGCCTGTCTTGTAGCCGTCATTGATTCGGTTGTGCGACACATGTTCGCCATCCGTCATCAGAACGACGACCTTCATCGCCTCGTTGTCGCTGTAGTCGAAGGGGCGGCCGGCGAATTCCGACGAGATGCGGCCGTCGTCGATCAGCCCCGAGAACATCGGGCGGGCCGAGGGGTCAAGCAGCGCCAGACCCCATTTCATGCCCAGCGTGATCGAGGTGTTGCCGCCCGCCTGCAGCGCGTTGATCTGCGATTGCAGCGTGGCGATGTCGCTGGACGGCAGCCGGACGATGTTGCGCGTCTCGGTCCGGCAGAAGGGGGCGGTGCTGACCATGGTGGAATAGCTGGTGTTCGACCAGGCGACATAACCGTTGGTGCGGTTGGTGCTGTTCGACACATCGGCGATGGCCGACATCGGCAGCGCGGTCGCAGTCGACAGGCCCGGCGCGCCGAAGACCGACGAGGGCAGTTCCAGGCAATTCGCGTTGGCCACGCCGTGCAGGTCCGTCGCGTTGTATTCGGCCCGCAGCACCGAACCCAGGTTCACCTGCGCATTATAGGGCACCACCGCAATCGAGATGCGCCGCTCGGGGTCGGCCGACAGGACGGAATCGACGAATTCCGAAGCCGAGTCCCGCAGGCTGGCGATCTTGGCCCCCGACATTGATCCCGAGACGTCCAGCACCAGAACGATCTCGACATTGGTGATGCGCTGTTCGGCGGCCGAGGCGGCAGTGGCGTCAAACTCGTTGATGCCGATCAGGTGCATGAAGAAGGGGTTGGTATCGACCCGCCCCGTCGCCCGCACCATCTTGCCGTTCAGCTCGGCCACGACCGAGACATCCTCAAGCTGGTCGGCCATGCCGGCCTTGGTCACATAGTCACGCGCGACCGTTTCGGCATCCAGCTTCTGATCAAGGCTGGCCGCGGCCAGCGTGGCGCGGTCCAGCGTGTTCTGAAGCGCGGTGCGCTTCTGTTCATAGCGCATCACGTCCACGGCAATGCCGCCGATCATGACCATCAGCAGGAACAGGACGAGGGCGAAGACGATAAGGGTGCCATCTTCGTCCTTGCGAAAACGACGCAAGGCCACAGGGCCGACGCAAGCAGGCAGCATTTGTTTTTATCCTGGTACTGACGGAAAGCCGTTAACCTTCCGCGAAATCGTCATGCCCCCGCCACGGAACTGCCCAGAAGTTGTGGCAAGATTGTGGCAAGAGGGGCCCTGAGGGGGCAGGCTGGGGGTCTGGGGAAACACTGCGGCGCGGCTGCATTCATTGTGCGGAACGCGGCAACAGCGGGTTTTAACCGAACTGCCCAGATTGCGCCGAATCGAATCACTTCGTGGCGAAAACCGGGCGGGAAGGCTGCGCTTTTTATGCTGCTTCCGGCAGAAGGCGCGCGTAACGTTAACCTTGCCGCCGTCTGGCGGCCTGCCGGACAGGGAGGAATGGCATGAACGTAGCGGGTGAACCCAGTTTCCGGGAATCAGTCGATCTGATGTTTCGCAGGGCGACGGCCCTGATGGACCTCAGCCCCGGGCTTGAAGAAAAGATCCGGGTCTGCAACTCGACCTATACGGTACGCTTCGGCGTGCGGCTGCGTGGCAAGATCGAGACCTTTACGGGCTACCGGTCTGTCCATTCAGAACATATGGAGCCGGTGAAGGGCGGCATCCGCTATGCGCTGTCGGTCCATCAGGATGAGGTCGAGGCGCTGGCGGCGCTGATGACCTACAAATGCGCGCTGGTCGAAACGCCCTTCGGCGGCTCGAAGGGCGGCCTCTGCATCGACCCCCGGGCGTGGGATGAGCATGAGCTGGAACAGATCACCCGCCGCTTCGCCTATGAGCTGATCAAGCGCGACCTGATCCACCCGGCCCAGAACGTGCCTGCCCCCGACATGGGCACGGGCGAACGCGAGATGGCCTGGATCGCCGACCAGTATGCGCGGATGAACACCACCGACATCAACGCCAAGGCCTGCGTCACCGGCAAGCCGCCCCATGCCGGCGGCATCCAGGGCCGGGTCGAGGCGACCGGGCGGGGGGTGCAATACGCCCTGCGCGAATTCTTCCGCCACAAGGAAGACAAGGCGGCGGCGCGGCTGTCGGGCGATCTCGACGGCAAGCGGATCGTGGTGCAGGGCCTGGGCAACGTGGGCTATCACGCCGCCAAGTTCCTGTCCGAGGAAGACGGCGCCAAGATCATCGCCGTGGCCGAACGGGACGGCGCCATCGTCAACGACGCGGGCATCGCCATCGAGGAACTGCGCCAGTGGATGATGCGCAATCAGGGCAGCGTGAAGGGCTTCCCCGGCGGCACCTACATGGAAGACGGCGCGGCGGCGCTGGAACTGGATTGCGACATCCTGATCCCGGCGGCGATGGAGGGCGTGATCCACAAGGGCAATGCCGCGAACATCAAGGCGCCCCTGATCATCGAGGCGGCAAACGGCCCCGTCACCTTCGGCGCCGATGAGATCCTGCGCAAGAAGGGCTGCCTGATCATCCCCGACATGTATGCCAATGCCGGCGGGGTGACGGTGTCCTACTTCGAATGGGTCAAGAACCTGTCTCACATCCGCTTTGGCCGCATGCAGCGCCGGGCGGAAGAGGCGCGGTCGCGCCTGCTGGTCGAAGAGCTTGAGCGGCTGTCGTCGGACAAGGGCCTGGGCTGGACGCTGGCCGAGGACTTCAAGGAACGGTTCCTGACCGGCTCGGACGAACTGGCGCTGGTGCGCTCGGGTCTCGATGACACGATGCGCACGGCCTACCAGTCGATGCGCGAGGTCTGGCACGGCCGCAACGACGTGCAGGACCTGCGGGTGGCCGCCTATATCGTGGCGATCAGCCGGGTGGCGCAGACCTACCGGTCAAAGGGGCTCTGACCGCGAAGGGGCAAGGCCGGGCGGGAAAAGGCGAGGCGCTGCCTCGCCCCCGCCCGTCGCGACCAAGCCG
>JACZKR010000393.1 GCA_014859945.1 Paracoccaceae bacterium
GGGCGATGGACTGGGCGGGGGGCTGCGCGTGCTGGATGCGGGCTGCGGCACCGGGCTGTGCGCGCCGTTCCTGCGGCCCATGGCCCTGCATCTGACCGGCTGCGACCTGTCGCCCGCCATGCTGGCCCGCGCCGCCCTGCATCCCTATGACCGGCTGGCCGAGCTTGACCTGACCGCCCTGCCCGGCGCACTGCCCCCCGACGCCGCCGGAGGCCCGCCCTTCGATCTGATCCTTTGCACCGATGTGCTGGTCTATTTCGGCGCGCTCGATGCCGTTCTGGCGGCGCTTTCCGCCTGCCTTGCCCCCGGTGGCTGGCTGCTGGCGAGTTTTGAGCATGATCCGGCGCCGGGGCCGGCGGGCTGGCGGCTGCTGCCGTCGGGGCGCTATGCGCATGGGACCGAGGCGACGGCGCAGGCACTGGACCGGGCGGGGCTGGAAGTGCAGGTGATCGAGGCCGGGGGCGTTCTGCGGCACGAATTCGGCCGCCCGGTGCCGGCGCTGGTCGTGGCAGCCCGCCGGCGCGCATGACAGGGGCGCATGACAGGGGGCAGCGGCCGTGCTAGGCTGCGCCACGCATTCTGACCAGACTGACATTTGAATTCCCGGGGTGGAGGATTTCGCGATGTTCGGCGGCAAGGACAATTTCGGCGGCAAGGGGCCTTTCAACACCACCGCGCCCGGTGGTTATGGCGCCAAGGGCCAGCCCCAGACCAACTATGGCGGCAAGGACATGCAGGGCTACGGCGGCGCCAAGGGCCAGCCGCAGCCCGGCTATGGCGGCAAGGAAATGCAGCAGGGCGCCGGCTATGCCCCGAAAGCGCCCTACGATTCCAAGACGCAGGGCGGCTATGCCGGCAAGGGCGATCCTTACGGCAAGGGCGGGGATTACGGCGGCAAGGGCGACCCCTATGGCAAGGGCTCGGGCTATGATGAAAAGGCCGGCCATGCCGGCAAGGCGGCGGCCGGTTCGGGCGGGCTGGCCCGCATGGGCATGTCGCCCGCCGGCGTGAACGAGGTGATGTCGGGCCGCCTGCCCAGCCAGCCTTCGGATCAGTATATCGCGCTGGCGATCCTGCGGTCGGTCAACTGACGGGCCCCGCTGACGCGCCCGCTTGACCCGGCCGGCGCCGGCCCTTAGGCAGGGGGCACCGGGCCTGTAGCTCAACGGTTCAGAGCAGGGCGCTCATAACGCCTTGGTTGGGGGTTCGAATCCCTCCGGGCCTACCATCCCCCCCGGCCCCTCAGCCATGCGCGCCCGCGCCCAGCTGGCGCGAGATGGCATCGGCCATCTCGATCAGCGCGGCGCGGCATTCGGTGGCCGGCAGGATCGAGGTTCCCGACAGGCGCCGGATGAACGGGATAGTGACCGCCGCCACCACCCGCCCCGACAGATCGCGCACCGGGGCCGAGATGTTCAGCACCCCCTCGATGGTCAGCGAGGGGCTTTCGCAGTAACCCAGCGCCGCCACCGTCTGCAGATCCTCGACAAAGGACCGCCGCCGCGCCTCATCCGCCGGATCGGCGGCGGCCAGCAGGGCGGCCCGCTGATCAGCCGTCATCCAGGCCGCCAGCACCCGCCCCGAAGCCGTATCGAACAGCGGAATATGCGCGCCCAGCCGGACCGAGGTGATGTTGTTGTCCGGGCAATCGACCTGCGCGATCACCAGCACCCGCCCCGAATGCAGGATGGCCAGATGCATCGACTGGTTCACCCGGTCGGCCATCTTCTGCATCGCCTCGCCGGCGATGGCGGTCAGCCGGCGGATCGGCGGATGGCGGTGCGCCAGTTCGAACAGCTTCGTCGTCAGCGAATAGCGGTCGTCGCCGTCATCCACCTGCACATAGCCGCGCTTGCGCAGCACCACGAGCATGCGGAAAATCTCGGAGGTCGTGCGCCCCAGCGTCTTCGAGATGTCGGCCTGGCTCTTGCCCTCGGCGCCAGAGGCAAGGAGTTCCAGGATGTCGAGCCCCTTCGACAGGGCCGGCGCGCGGTACTTGTCGTCTTCCTCGTCGTCGTCGTGCATCGCTTCCCCCCGTTTCATCCATGAATAGCCGATACCGCCGCTGGAATGCAAAGCGCCCTTCGGTGTTTGAGATATAAAAATATCTTTTACTTGTGAATTGACCCGGCTATCCTGCCACAAAGGGAGGATACCGTGACCGCCATCGAACTTCGGGGCATGACCTGGTCTGACCCGCGGGGCCATGACCCCGTGGTCGCCGCCGCCGCCGCCTTTGCGGTGCAAGAGCCGGGCGTGACGATCCGCTGGGACAAGCGCAGCCTGCAGGGCTTTGAATCGACCCCGGTCGAGGAGTTGGCCGCAACCTATGACCTGATGGTGATCGACCATCCCCATGTCGGCGCCGCGGCCGGGGCGGGTTGCCTCTTGGCCCTTGACCAGCACGGCGACGCCATGGCTCTGACCCGGCTGCAGGCGGAAACGGTGGGGAAAAGCTATGCCAGCTATACGCTTGCCGGCCGGCAATGGGCGCTGCCCATCGACGCGGCCACGCAGGTGCAGGCGATCCGGCCTGACCTGTGCCCGGCCCCCCTGACGCGCTTTGCCGATGTTCTGGCCATGGCGCACGACGGCCGGGTGGTCTGGCCCCTGCGCCCGCCGCACGGGCTGATGAGCTTTTTCACGCTGGCCGCCAACATCGGCGCGCCCTGCGCTGTCACCCCCGGCCCGCTTCTGCCGCGCGCGGCGGGGCTGCGGGTGATGGCGGCCTTGCAGGCGCTGGCCGATCTGGTGGACCCGGCCTGCCATGCGATGGACCCGATCGCGGCGCTGGATGCGCTGGCCGGGGGCAGCCGCTTTGCCATGGCGCCCCTGACCTATCTTTACGCCACCTATGGCCGGCCCGGCTACCGCCCCCATGCCATTGCTTTCCATGACATTCCCGCGCTGGGCGCCGCCGGCCCCCTCGGCTCGGCCCTTGGCGGCACGGGGATTGCCGTCTCGGCCCGCACGGCGCATCCCCAGCTTTGCACCCGCTTTGCGCTGTGGCTGGCTTCGGCCGGGGTGCAGCGCGGGCTTTACGCCGAGAACAACGGCCAGCCCGGCAATGCCTGGGCCTGGTCCGACCCCGGGGTGAATGCGGCGGTGGGCGGCGCCTACCAGCAGACCCGGCTGACGCATGAAGCCGCCTGGCTGCGCCCCCGCCATGCCGGCTACATGGGGTTTCAGCACGATGGTTCAGACATCCTGACCGATGCCCTGCGCGGCCGCATCGCCCCTGAGGCGGCGCTGGACGCGCTCGACGCCCGTTTCAACGCGAGTTTTGCGACATGACCGACCAGATGCTGCCCCTTGCCGGCGTCAGGGTGCTGGACTTCAGCCAGTTCCTTGCCGGCCCCTATGCCGCCCTGAAGCTTGCCGACATGGGGGCCGAGGTGGTGAAGGTCGAACGCGCCGGTGTGGGCGACCTGTCACGCTACCTCTACCTGACCGATACGAAGATCGGCGGCGAAAGCACGATCTTCCACGCCATCAACCGCAACAAGCGCAGCCTTGCCATCGACCTGAAGTCGGATGCCGACAAGGACGCGCTGCGCGCCCTGATCGCCGGGGCCGATGTAGTGCTGCAGAACTTCCGCCCCGGGGTGATGGAGCGTCTGGGCTTCGGCTATGACGCCGTGCGCGCCATCAATCCGAAGGTCGTCTATGGCACGGTGACAGGCTATGGAACCGAAGGGCCCTGGGTGGACCTGCCGGGGCAGGACCTTCTGGCGCAGGCGCGGGCCGGCGTCATGTGGCTGTCGGGCAGCCGCGATGACGGCCCGGTGGCCGTGGGCATGCCGATTGCCGATATCCTTGCCGGGGCCGCGCTGGCCCATGGCGTGCTGGCGCTGCTCTTTCGCCGCGAACGGCAGGGGGTTGGCGGGCTGGTCGAAACCTCGCTGATCGAGGTGCTGGCCGATATCCAGTTCGAGATGCTGACCACCTGGCTGAACGACGGCTTCCGCAGCCCCGCCCGATCGGCCAACAACCCCGCCCATGCCTATCTGGCCGCGCCCTATGGCGTCTATGCCACCGCCGACGGGCATGTGGCGATTGCCATGGGCAAGCTGGACCTGCTGGCTTCGATCACCGGGCTGGACCCGGCGCTGGCGGGGCTGGATGCCTTTGCCGGGCGCGACCGCATCAAGGCGGGCCTCGCCGCGCGGCTGGCCACCGCCCCCACCGGCGACTGGATGGAGAAGTTCGTGGCGGCCGATATCTGGGCCGCCCCGGTGATGGACTGGCAGGCGCTGATGCAGTCGGGCGTGCTGACGACGCTCGACATGATCCAACGCGTCAGCCGGGGCGAGGTGGCGCTGGAAACCACCCGCCTGCCGCTGAAGATCGACGGCCGCCGTCCCGCCTCGGCCCGCGCGGCGCCCGAACTGGGCGAGGCGAACGCGCTGCTGCAGGGCGGCTGGCCGGCCCCCTGACCCCGGCCCCCTAACCCCGGCCCACAAA